>DATJJM010000054.1:0-6971 GCA_035492535.1 Acetobacteraceae bacterium
CGATGCCCCAGCGCCTCGCGGTAGATACGCATCTGCGCCGTCAGGTCATGCAGCGTGGTGCTCGGCACGATCATCCACGCATCGGCGATCCGCGCCGCCCGCCTGATCGCCGGCTCCGCGGTTCCCGCCATCCAGATTGGCGGCCCGCCGGGATGGATCGCCTTGAGGCACACCGAGGCATCCTCCACCTGATAGAACCGGCCCTTGTGCGTCACCTTTTCCTCGGTCCACAGCCGGCGCATCAGTGCGATGCTTTCCTCCAGTCGAGGCACCCGCTCCTTCAGCGACATGTTGAACGCGGTGAATTCCGTCTCGCGATAGCCGAGCCCCACCCCGAGCACGTAATTCCCGCCAGTCAACACATCCAGCGTGGCCGACTCCTCCGCCACTTGCACCGGGTTCAACAGCGGCAGGATCAGGATGTTCGGGCCCACCTGCATGCCTTCGGCGTGCGGCGCCAGATACGCCATCATCGGCACGATCTGCAGCATCTGTAGCGGGCCCGTCAGGAAATGATGCGGGAACCAGAGCGACTTGAACCCGGCGTCCCTCGCCGCCCGTGTCTGTGCGATCAAATCCGGCAAGTGCGCCGCGACCGACTGGCCAGGCTGGAACTGCGTGTTCAGGAACAGGCCGACTTTCACGGTTCGGTCTCCTTTGGGTCGGACGCCACCTTGAACCAGTGAAGCGGATGCGCCAACTCTTGGCCATGCCACCTGAGATCGAATTGCTTCCCGACGGAAGCTTCCGACCCCGGCGCCCGCCGATCGCTACGCGGATCTTCGCGTGGGCGGTCGTTATCTGCGCCGTGGCAGCTGCGCTGGCAGTCGCGTCGTTTGCGCTGTGGTTTGCGCTGATCCTGATCCCGGTTGTCGTGGTCGCCGGCGCAATCGCCTGGCTGGCGCTCCGCTTCCAGCTCTGGCGCGCCGGAGCCCGCTGGCCCCCAGCCGGAGGCCGTTGGCCGCCTAGGGCGTGATCGTCCCGTCGCGCACAACCAGGCGCGTCGGCTTCACCTCCACCTTCTGCCAGACATTCCCTTTCGTATAGGGATCGTTGGCAATGATCGCGTCCAGCTCCGTACGGTCCGCGCACTCTACCAGCAGGAACGAACCGATCGGCTTCTGTGCCTCATCGAACAGAGGCCCGCCAAACAGCAGCTTGCCGTCGGCGACGTTCGCCTTCAGTCCCGCCAGGTGCGCCGGACGCGTCGCCGCACGCCGAGCCGGCGCCTCCGCATCGGTGCCGTCATAGATTGTTACGAGGAACTGCATAATCCGAACTCCTGTGCCAAAAGCGTGTACGAACGCCGCCGCGCTTCGGGATCGTGCAGCGTGGTCAGGATGGCGATCTCGTTCACTCCATGTTCCGAGGCCAGCGCCCGCAACTTCTCACCCACCACCGCGGGCGTGCCGTACAACGCGCGTGCCCGCAGCCGTTCGATCCGCACCAGTTCGCCCTCGGAATATTGCTGCGAGGCCGCCTCTTCCGGCGACGGCAGCGCCTCGTACACACCGCGGTCGCGCCCCAGCCGCCACATTTCGCGCGAGGTGAACAACCGCGCCGCCTCCTCCTCGGTATCGGCCGCCAGTGCCCATACACACAGCGCGGCATACGGCTTCGGGTGCCGCTCGCTGGGGCGGTATCCCTCGCGATAGATCGCCATCGCCTGCTCCACGCCGCGCCCATCGGTGATGAAATGCGCGAAGCAGAACGGAATGCCGAAATACGCCGCAACCTGCGGTCCATAATCGGAACTGCCGAGCATCCACAATTCCGGCATCGTCGGCCCGCCTGGCTGCGCGATGATGTCGCGGAAAGGGTGCCCCTCCACCAGCTTCTCACCCGACAGCCACGCCAGCAGATCGCGCACCTGTGCCGGGAAATGGTCCGCCGCGGTCTCCGCCAGCGGATTGAGCGCGAACGCCGTCCGCCCGTCCGACCCCGGCGCACGTCCCAGCCCCAGATCGATGCGACCCGGAGCAATCGCTTCCAGCACGCGGAACTGCTCCGCCACCTTCAGGCTGGAATAATGCGGCAGCATCACCCCCGCGGAACCCACCCGGATGCGCGACGTGGTCGCGGCAATGGCGCTGATCAGGATTTCCGGCGCGGTCCCCGCCTGGCTGGCGGAGTTGTGATGCTCCGCGCACCAGTACCGCGTGTAACCAAGCGCCTCGCAATGCTTCGCCAGCGCCAGGCTCTCGCGGATCGAGGTATCCGCCGAGCGGCCCGTCACCACCGTCGATTGGTCAAGCACGGAAAGGCGAAGCATCCTCGTCACCGGTTATTGCGAGCGAAGCGAAGCAATCTCGGGTCAGATTGCTTCGTCACTCTGTTCCCGACTACCCCAGTATACACAAACACCATCACGGCATCTGCGCGCTGGGCGTCGACTTGGAGATCGCGATCTCCTCCTCGGTCATGTCCGCCGGCACATCGGCAAACAGCGGCGTGCTGAGATAGCGCTCGCCGGTATCCGGCAGCATCGCCAGGATATTCGCGCCCTTCGGCGCTTCTGCGCAGATCTGCAACGCGCCGACCAGCGTTGCCCCTGCGGTAATGCCAACGAAGATCCCCTCCTTCGCCGCCAGTTCCTTGGCGCACTTCAGCGCATCCGGCCCGGCAATTCGCAGGATCTTGTGCAGCGCCCCGCTCTCGACCGCGTCCGCGGTCAGCTTCGGAATGAAGTCCGGAGCCCAGCCTTGCATCGGATGCGGCTTGAACGCCGGATGCGCCGTCGCGGGCGATCCGTCCGCATTGCGTTGCTGCGGCTCGCCGCTGGTCAGCATCGACGCATCCACCGGCTCGCAGGCGATGATCTTCGTGTTCGGCAGTTCCTTCGCCAGGACACGGGCCACACCCTTCAGCGTGCCGCCGGTGCCATACCCCGTGACCCAGTAATCCAGATGCGTGTCCTTGAAGTCCTCGATGATCTCGCGTGCCGTGGTGCGCGAGTGCATATCCGCATTCGCCTCGTTCTCGAACTGCCGCGTCAGGAACCAGCCATTCATCGCCGCCAGTTCGTTCGCCTTGGTTACCATCCCCATTCCGCGTCCCGCCGCTGGCGTCAGGACCACCTTCGCACCGAGGAACCGCATCAGCCGCCGCCGTTCCACGCTGAACGTTTCCGCCATCGTCACTACAAGCGGATAGCCCTTCGCGGCACACACCATCGCCAGCCCGATACCGGTATTGCCGCTGGTCGCTTCCACCACCGTCTGGCCAGGTTTCAACTCGCCGCTCTGCTCCGCCGCCTCGATCACCCCCAGCGCCAGCCGATCCTTCACCGAGCCGAGCGGATTGAACGCCTCGATCTTGACGAACAGGTTCACCCCCTCGGGCGCGAGCCTGTTGATCCGCACCACCGGTGTGTTGCCGACTGTCCCCAGAATGCTGTCATAGCGCGCCATGGCGGCCTCCCTGTTGTCTCCCCGCGCATATAGGCATTCTGACGCCGCGCTTGCTAGACATGTCGCAGCGCCGGAGCACCGCCCCATGAACGATACGGCAACATCCATCGCGACCGAGACCTTCGACGTCCTGATCGTCGGCGCCGGAATTTCCGGTATCGGCGGCGCGTATCACTTGGCCAAGCAATGTCCTGGCACGCGCTTTGTCGTGCTGGAATCACAGGAAAGCTTCGGCGGCACCTGGCTGACGCACAAATATCCCGGCATCCGCTCCGACAGCGACCTCCACACCTTCGGCTATCGCTTCAAGCCCTGGCGCAGTGCACCGATCGCAACGGCCGAGGAGATCCTCCACTACATGGGCGAGGTGATCGAGGAGAACGATCTCGCTCGCCACATCCGCTATCGGCACGTGATCTCCTCCGCGAGTTGGTCCAGCGAGGATAATCTCTGGACCATCACCGCCACGCGCCTCGACACCGGCGACATCGTTCGCCTCAAGGCGAATTTCCTGTGGATGTGCCAGGGCTACTACCGCCACACCGAGGGCTACACCCCGCACTGGGACGGCATGGAATCCTACAAGGGCCGCATCGTCCACCCGCAGATCTGGCCCGAGGACCTCGATTACGCCGATAAGACGGTTGTGGTGATCGGCTCCGGCGCTACCGCCGCGACGCTGATCCCCGCGATCGCTCCCGACTGCAAGCACGTCACGATGCTGCAGCGCTCGCCCACCTATTTCCGCGCCGCGCGCAATGCCGACGAGTTGGCTGAGCTCCTCCGCGACCTCCACATCGACGAAACCTGGATCCACGAGATCGTCCGCCGCAAGATCCTCCGCGATCAGGACCTGTTCACGCGCAAGACCTTCGAGCAACCCGACATCGCGAAGAAGGAACTGATCGCCGGCGTGCGCGCCCATCTCGGCCCCGCCTACGACGTGGAAAAGCACTTCACCCCCACCTATCGCCCCTGGCGCCAACGCATCGCCTTCGTTCCCGACGGCGATCTCTTCCAGGGCATCCGGTCCGGCAAAGCCTCCGTCGTCACCGACGAGATTGAGCGCTTCACCGAAACCGGCATCCTGCTGAAATCCGGCACCCAGCTCGATGCCGACATCATCATCACCGCCACCGGCTTCCACCTGAGCGTGCTCGGCGACATCGAGTTCACCATCGACGGCAAGCCGCTCGTCTTCTCCGACACCGTCACCTATCGCGGCATGATGTTCACCGGCATCCCGAACATGGCCTGGGTGTTCGGCTATTTCCGCGCAAGCTGGACTCTTCGCGCCGACCTGGTCGCCGACTTCGTCTGTCGTCTGCTCAGCCACATGAAGCAGAAGGGCGCCCATCGCGTGCAAGTCGCACTGCGCCCCGAGGACAGGGACATGCCGCTCCTGCCCTGGATCGACACCGAGAGCTTCAACCCCGGCTACGTCCTCCGCGGCATGCACCTGCTCCCCAAGCGCGGCGACAAGCCCGAATGGCAGCACACGCAGGACTACTGGAAGGAAAAGGACGAGTTCCCGGCAATAGATTTGGACGATGCGGCGTTCGTATATGGCTGACGCTCACGCACTCTGATCGTCATGGCCGGGCCTGACCCGGCCATCAGTAGCGGCTGCACCCTTAACGCCGGCCAGCCTTGGTCAACCCGGATTGACGTTTCGGAGCGGGTTCGTGCGCTCATCGCGTAAGCATGTTCCTTGCGCCGCGACGAAGCGCCGTATATCGGCGCGAACCGGCGCAAGGAAATCCAACATATCCGAGAACGCCAGCACCATCCCTTGATGGTTGAGGCCAGGATACAGGATAGCGTCAGCGTGGGCGCCAACCGATTGCAGCCGGGTTGCCAGGCGCACCGAATGGTCGGGATCAACGCCGCGATCGTCGGTGCCGGCCATCAACAGCATCGGCGGGGCGTGCTTGGTCGCGTATCTGATCGGGCTGACGGATGCCCAATGCGACGGATCGCCGAACACCTGTTCGTATTCTGCCAAATATTTCGGCACCGATCGCGGTGCCTCATAGTCATAGGGTCCGGACACGCCGACCACGGCGCAAATGTCGCCCGGAGTCATGTTGACCGAACGCAGGTATTCAGGATCAAGCGCCAGCAGCGCAGCGATATGGGCACCTGACGAATGGCCGGCGAGGAACACGCGGCGAGGATCGCCGCCGAACGTGGCGATGTGCGAGCGGACCCACACGGTTGCAGCGGCAGCGTCATCCATGAAGCCGGGAGATGGCACGTCAGGGTAAGCGCGATAGTCGGGCATGGCGACGATGACGCCCGTTTCCGCCAGACCGACGCCGATAAACTGATACCAGTCCTTCGAGCCCGTGAACCACGCGCTGCCGAAGAAATACACGACCACCGGCATCGTGGCGTTCGCTTGCTTCGGCAGATAGATATCAAGCGTGTGGTGCGGCCCATCCCCATAGCGAACGTCATGCAGCACCGTCACCTTATCGATCGGGGCAAGTTTATTGAGTGCATCGAGGGGCGACCAAAAATGGAAGATCGCCAGCACGACGAAAACTATTGCACGATGGACCCACAGCGTGACGGGAAGCATGGGATCATGCGTCTACCTCATAGAGAGTTAACGTCCGGTAATCCGCCGCGATTTCGTCGCCCCACGATCTCGGACAAGCCAAAAAAATGCTGGAGCCATTGATGTTGCTCTGTTAGTGGCCGTCCGCAAATTGCCATCCGCGTGTACGTGCGGCTGGCAAAACAGACAGCGCCTTACCCGATCCCCACCGCCTTCTTCTCCACCAGACCCTCGATCTCCGCCTCCCCGTATCCCGCCTCCCGCAACACCTCCCTTGTGTGCTCTCCCAACCGAGGCGCCAGCCGTCGCACCCCCGCCGGGCTCGCGGAAAACCGTGCCGGAGGCCGCGCCTGCCGCAGCGTCCCCTCCGTCGGATGCTCCACCTCCTGGAACAACTCCACCGCCTTCAGGTGCGGCTGCTCCGCCACCTCGCTCAGCTTGGCAAACGAGGTGTGCGGCACGTCGATCGACAGCAGCAGTTCCTCCCACTCCTTCGTGGTCCGCGTCACCGCGATATCGCGCATACGATCGTAGATACGATCGATATTCCGCGCCCGCGCCACCGGATCGCGCACCGAAAACTCCTCGATGCACTCCGGATGCCCCACCGTCTCGAAGAACGCGCACCAGTTCGCTCCCGAGTAAGGCAGCATCGTCAGCCACCCATCCTTCGTCCGCACCGGACGTCGCGCCTTCATCCGCTTGTAGCCCGCCGGTCCAGTCGGCGGCACGAACGCGATCCCGCCGAACATCTCGATGCTGTTGAACGCCGCCAGCGTCTCCAGCATTGGCACCTCCACCATCTGCCCTTCACCGGTCAGGGCGCGATGCAGCAGCGCCGCCGTCACCGCCGAGGTCAGGGCCATCCCGCAGATCTTGTCGCCAATCAGGCTGGGGACGAACACCGGCTCCTCATCCGTCCCCATCGCCGAGGCAAACCCCGACGCCGCCTGGATGATCTCATCGAACGCCGGCCGCGCCCGCCACGGCCCGTCCTG
>DATJJM010000055.1:0-28873 GCA_035492535.1 Acetobacteraceae bacterium
GTGCGGCGGTTCCAGCCGATATCCACCTCCATCGACGGCTCGGTGAACGGGAAGTAGCTGGAGCGGAACCGCACCGGCAGATCGGCAATCCCGAAGAACGTGCGCAGGAAATCGATCAGCGTGCCCTTCAGGTGCCCGAGCGTCAGATCGCGGTCGAGGATCAGCCCCTCGCACTGATGGAACATCGGCGAATGCGTCGCGTCATGGTCCGCCCGATAGGTGCGGCCGATGACGATCACCCGGATCGGCGGCTGCCGCGCGAGCATGGTGCGGATCTGCACCGGCGAGGTCTGCGTCCGCAGCACCGGCGGTGGTTCGTTCCCCTGCGCTGGCAGATAGAACGTGTCCTGGTCCGCCCGCGCCGGATGGTGCGCCGGAATGTTCAGCGCGCCGAAGTTCATCCAGTCGGATTCGACATCGGGCCCTTCGGCGATCTCGCAGCCCATGGCCCCGAAGATCGCGGCGATCTCCTCCATGGTGCGGCTGATCGGGTGGATGCTGCCAACCTCGCGCGGCCGCGGCGGCAGAGTCGGATCCAGCCGCTCGGCCGCCAGCCGTGCGTCCAACTCCGCATTCTCCAGTTGGGCGCGGCGGGCTTCGATCAGCTCGGTCAGCGTGTCCTTGAGCCGATTCAGCGCCGCACCACGCTCCCTGCGCTCCTCCGGCGATGCTTTGCCCAGGTCGCGCAACAGCCCGGTGAGGCGCCCGTTGCGCCCAAGCGTCGCAACGCGCACCGCATCCCAGGCGCGCAGGTCGCCGGCGGCGGCAAGGGCTGCTTCCGTTTCGGCTCGAAAGGCGGAGAGGTCGTCGGTCATTCCCAGCGTCATGGCCGGGCGTGACCCGGCCATCTCCATCAGCGAGGTGCCATGACGGGCGGCCTACAGCGCGGCGTGCACCTTCTTGACGATCTCCGCAAAAGCGGCGGCATCGTCATAGGCGATCGCGGCCAGCACCTTGCGGTCGATCTCGATGTTGGCCTTCTTCAGCCCGTCGATGAACCGGCTGTAGGTCATTCCGTGCTCGCGCACCGCGGCGTTGATCCGCTGGATCCACAGCCCTCGGAAGTCGCGCTTCTTGTTGCGCCGGTCGCGGTAGGCATATTGCAGCGACTTCTCCAGCCGCTGTTTCGCCGCGCGATAGGTGGTGGAGGTGCGGCCACGGAAGCCCTTCGATTGCTCGAGGACCTTCTTGTGCCGCGCGTGGGTGGTGGTGCCCCGCTTGACGCGTGCCATGTGCCGTCTCCCTCAACCCAGCCCGTAGGGCGCCCACTGCTTCACAGTGCGGGCGTCCATCGGCGTCAGCGTCTGCATACGGCGGTTGCTGCGCTTGGATTGCTGGGGGCGGGAGCCGAGATTGTGCTGCTTCTCGCCAGGGCCGGCCTTCACCTTGCCGGTCGCCGTGATCTTGAATCGCTTCTTGACCGACGACTTGGTCTTCATCTTGGGCATTTTTGTCTCCTGTTCCGATGGGGCTCGCCAAGGTCCCCGGGTCAAGCCCGGGGATACGACGAGCATTCGCGGCCGGGCATGCCCTACAGGCCCGGACGCGCGATAAGGGGCGGGTGTGTAGCGGAGGGAGGGGCGCCGGGCAAGGGGCGCGAAATTGGAACCACGGATAGACGCGGATAAGGCGCTCTTCGCCCTGTAGCATAAGACGCTTCACCTCGAGCCGCGGCTTGGCGAAATTCAGCGGCAGGCATACGCGCAGGCCAGTCGCCTTCAAGTAATTCAAGCCCAGTCGCCTTCAAGTAATTCAAGCATTGTGCCCGGTGGAGATCATCCAGCGCTTTGACGGCCCTCCATTCGACGAGCACGGACCGTTCCACCAGCAGGTCTGCCGTATATTCGCCAATAGTGACACCCTTATACCCCAGCTGATTGCTGACCTCGAATGCGCACCCGATGACTTGCTGCGTGATCCGGTCTCGTCCGCCCTTATCCGTGTCCATCTGTGTGCATCTGTGGTTCGATTTCTCCCGTCAAAACCAGCAGGAAAACCTGACGAAAACGCTCAGCCCTACCACCCAAAGTTGACACCCGGGCCAACTCGTCCGACGATTGCGGCAGAAATCACAAGAGTCCCTCGTGTTGCCTTCTCCCCCGGCAGCCGCTGAGCGAGACCTGGCAAAGCGAGACAATCGCGAACCCTGCCGCGCGCGGCCGTACGACCGAGGAGTCCAATAATGCACGCACGAGTCCGATATCCTGATACGATCGAGCCGTTAGTTCAGTTCATCGAGACCACCCCGCCTGACGAAATCGTCGACCAGACGCTGGCCAAGCTGCGCGACGGCATCGACGCCAAGACCATGCTGACTGCCTCGGCCCTCGCCGTGGTGCGCTCCGCAGACCTGCCTCCCGGCCATCACGGCGGCCCGCTGCACCCGCTGGCCGGCCTGCACGCCATCTTCAACCTGGTCGAGCGCCTGCCCCAGGAAGACAAGGCGCTCCCGATCCTCCAGCACGTCGCCCTCTCCAACAAGCACATCAACGATCCCGTTACCTCGCCCTACTCCCTTCTGGAGTTCGCCCCGCTCGACCCCACCGGCGCCCAGGTCAGCCGGACACAGGACCTCGCCAACGACGGCGAAGGCGATGTGGTCACCGGCGAGGGCATCCAGGCCGCCAAGGACGCCTTCCTGAAGGCCTGCTCCCGCGGCGAGGCGCTGAAGGCCGACCACCTCTTCCTGTGGCTCTGGGACCATGTCCCAGCCATAGACGCCTTCGACCTGCTGATGTCGGTCGCCCTGCCGAAGAACGCGCTGGACGATCACTACTTCCTGTTCCCGGGCTACCTCTGGCGCGGGCTCGAGACCATGGGCAAGGAGCACCTGAAGGTGCTGTTCCGCCCGGCCGTCCGCTACGTCGCCCGCTTCCCGGCGCAGCGCGTCGTCCCCGAAGCCGACGAGCTGATCGAGCAGCACAATCTGCTCGGCCGCGTCCTCCGCCAGCGCTCCGGCGATGACGAGACCGCGAAGATCGGCGAGCTCGGCGAGGGTATCCGCGGCGTGAAGCAATACGCCGAGATCCCGAAGATGATTGCCCAGGCTCTGGCCGACGGCCTCTCGCTGGAAGGCGCCGGCGAGGCGTTGTCGATCGGTGCCGCCGGCCTGTTCATGCGCTCGCTCACAGGCAACCCGATGGATGTGCACCTGCACACCTCATCGAACCTGCGGCGCTATCTGATCCGCCTCGACGGCTTCAGCATGAAGAACAAACTGCTGACGCTGCTGCTCTGGCACACCGGGCCGGAGGTGAAGTCCACCCAGTACCGGATGGAGCCCACCATCCAGCCGGATGAGGCTGCGGTTGCCGCACTCCCCCATCGCTCCCAGGAAGAGCTGCTGGAAGCGATCACCCAGAGTATCTACACGCAGCCGCCAACCGATTGGTCCACGGTGACCAATCTTGGCATGATGCGCGCGGTGCCCGAAGTGAAGGGCACGGTCAATCTGGCGCAGCAATACGTGAACCTGCGCTATGACCCGCAGGTGCTGATCGATCGCCTCGCCCAGATCGTCTGCCACGATAATTTCACTGAGATGCACGCCTTCAAGCATCATCAGGCAGTGGTCGAGGAATTCCACAACACCCGTGAGCCGTGGCGCTGGATGCATCTGGTCTGTGGCTGTCAGGCCGCTGCCATTTCGTTCGGCAAGAACATGACTGTCTACGAGGACGCGCTTGAACTGATGCACGCCGCCTGATCGCGGCGTGTCCCGGCTACCCGCTGCCGCTACGGCAGCGGGTTGGCCGCACGATTATAGTTGGCAGTCGCATCATAGGGCGGCGGCACACGCGTCCAGACCCCCAGCGCCAGGTCACCCATCGTCGCTAGCGGCGTCATCTGTCGTCCCGCCGAAGACGGGCCAGCGCCAGAGATGTTGCCACCGTACGTGGTTACGGATGATGTCTGCGCCATAGCCGCGCTGCCCATCACTGCGGCAAGCGCGACACCAGCGATAGCGATGCGGATCGATTTCATGGCTGACGCCTTTGCGATCGGGGCACGCATATGCGGACCCTCCCGCAACCCATATGGTGTCTGGTCAGCCTGAAATGTATGCGACGCCACGGCGGGCGACATGTTCGCCGCGCATGCCCGTCAGGGCCGGCGCCGCACGTTCGTTCTATCCGGAGTTTGTTCTATCCAGGCATGGGCGCCACGCCGGCAGCTCAGCCGGCGTGGCGCAGCTGGTTAGAGGCCCAGTGCCTTGGCAGTAGCGCCGTTCATCTTGCCGGTCGGCTTCAGACTGTGTGCCTTCTGATACGCTGCCAGGGCGGCAGACGTCTTCGACCCCCACTTGCCGTCCACATCGAGCGCAGCACCGTTCGCATTCAGGGCCATCTGCACATGGGCCACCTTCTGCTGAGCAGGCGTCAGATTGGCGGGCATGGCCGGCGGTGGCGGCGGAGCCGGGGCAGCAACCGGAGCCGGTGGCGGCGGTGGCGGCGGCGGCTCCGAGTGGGAGCAGGCGGCCAGGCCGCCGACTGCGATGCTGCAGACGGCGAAGGCGAGGGTGCGAATATTCATCAGGGTACCTCTGGCGCTACGTGACATGGGCGAATCGGCGCGAGCCGATCACGCGCGCAAATTGCAGCCCGTAGCGGTCTTAGGCAAGGGAAGATACTTTTATTACTTATTGCAACTGGGAGACCGCCATGCTGCGCGAGGAACTTGTCTTTGTCGGCACATGCGATATCGCGGGCCATGTCCGTGGCAAGGGCTTTCCGGCCAGCGATATCGAGGCGCGCCAGCAGAAAGGTGTCGGCTGGACGCATTCCAACCTGATGCAGACGGCGTTTGGCCCTATCCTCGATACGCCCTTCGGCACCGCCGGTGATCTGATGATCGTGCCCGACCCGTCGGTGGAAGTACGCGTCGACTTCGGAGACGGTGGCGCGGCAGAGCACTTCTTCCTCGGCGACATCCGCAATACCGACGGCTCGCCGTGGGAGTGCTGCCCGCGCGAGTTCCTGCGGCGTGCCATCGCCGCACTGGAGGCCGCATCAGGCCTGCGGCTGATCGCGGCCTTCGAGCAGGAGTTTGTCTATACGGGCAATGATCATCGCGACGGCGACTCCTACAGCCTGAATTCGTTTCGGCGCCAGGGCGTCTTTGGTGAAAGCTTCGTCGCCGCTCTGCGGACAGCCGGCGTCACCCCGGATTCGTTTCTGGCCGAGTACGGCACACGGCAGTTCGAGGTGACAGTCGCACCTCAGCCCGCACTGACCGCGGCGGACCAGGCCGTGGTGACGCGCGAGATGGCGCGTGCCGCGGCGCACCGGCAAGGCCACCGCGCCTCGTTCTCGCCGATGCCGGAAGCGTCCGGCGTCGGCAACGGCGTGCACATCCACATGAGCCTGCAGGATGCATCCGGTGCACCGGTGACCTACGCTCCGACCGGTCCGATGGGCCTGAGCATGGCCGCGCAGCATTTCTGTGCCGGCGTGCTGGAGCATCTGCCGGCGATCTGCGCCATTACCGCGCCGTGTCCCGTCTCGTATCTACGCCTGACGCCGAACCGCTGGGCGCCAACGTTGATCGACATCGTGCAGCAGGACCGTGGCGCCGCGTTGCGGGTCTGCCCGATCTTCGCGGCACCCGATCCCGCCGACATTGCGCGGCAATTCAACCTGGAGTTCCGCGTGTGCGACGGCGCCGCCAGCCCGTATCTGGCGTTGGGCGCGGTGATCTTTGCCGGAGCAGACGGATTGCAGCGAAAGCTGGGACTGCCGTCACGCGACAGCGCAGAGCCGTTGCCGGCATCGCTCGGCGAGGCGCTCGACACCATGGCGCGCAGCAAGACCGTCGCCGGATGGTTCGGGCCGGTGTTCCTCGAGGCCTATCTCCGGCACAAGCGGTCGGAGCTGAAGCACGTCGCGGAATGGGCGGTGAACGAACGCTGCGCTCGGTATTTCGAGCTGTATTGACCGCAGGACATTTGAACCGTGTCCACAAAAGGCCGCCGCACGTTTGCCATGCTTGCCGGAACAGTCGCCATGTCCTCGCCCGCAGCCTCGGCCGACAGTCCCATGTCCGTGCAGATCGATGCAGGCATCCATTCCGGACAGTTGCGCGACGTGCACGTTGTCATCGTCGAGCATGGCGGCCGCGTCCTACTGGAGCGCTATGATGCCGGATCGGACGAGGCATGGGGCCGGCCACTGGGTGTCGTGACCTTCGCACCGGAAACATTGCACGATCTGCGCTCCGTGACGAAGAGCATCGTCGGCCTGCTGTATGGCATCGCGTTGGATCGTGGGTTGGTGCCACCCGTGGATACGCCGCTGCTGGCGCAGTTTCCGCAATACGCCGACCTCGCCACTGATCCGCAACGCGCGCGGCTGACCGTGCTGAATGCGTTGAACATGACGCTCGGCATGGAATGGGACGAGCAGCGTCCATACACCGATCCCGCCAACAGCGAGATCGCGATGGAACGCGCGCCAGACCGCTATCGGTTCGTGCTCGACCGTCCGTTCGTCACCGAGCCTGGCACGCGGTGGATCTACTCGGGCGGAGCGGTCGCGCTGATCGGCGCGATCATCGCGAAGGGCACCCGCCTCACGCTGCCCGAGTTTGCGCGGCAGGCACTGTTCGCCCCGCTGGAGATCACGACATTCGAGTGGGCAACAGGGCAGGATGGCGTTGCCTCTGCGGCATCGGGACTGCGCCTGCGTCCGCCCGATCTGCTGCGCGTCGGCGAGTTGGTGCTGGCGGGGGGTATCTGGAAGGGACAGCGTGTCGTCTCCCGCGCCTGGCTGGATGCATCGTTCGAACCGGTGGTGACGACGGATCGCGGCCTCCAATACGGCCGGCTGTGGTACATCGGCGAGGATGCGACGCCGGTCCTTCCCGGCAAGCATCGATGGCTGGCAGCAATCGGCAACGGCGGGCAGCGGCTCTACCTGATGCCCGATGCGGAGCTTGCGACGGTGGTGCTGTGCGGCGCCTACAATCGAGCCGATCAGTCGCAGGCGCCAAGCCGCATCTGGCGAGAGATCGTACTGCCGAACCTGCCAGCATAGTCATTTCACCTGATGCTTCGCCAGGAACATCAGCCCTTCGGCGTTGCTTCGGTGACGGCGCGCGCATGCCCACTGCGTCCGGCGGGTACGATCCCGCAAATACCAGGAGTGAGGGAGAATCTACCCAGCCTTCTCCACCGCCGGAAAGACCTCTTCGGCCAGCAGCTGCATCTGTTCCAGCACCAGGCTCTGCGGCATGCCCACCCAGTGAATGCCGAGGATCAGCGTGGTCACGCCGAAGCGCCGGCGCAGGTCGATGATCTGCTCGGTCACCTCGGCGGGCGAGCCAATCAGGAAACGATCATCCACCAGCTCATCGAAATTCAGATCGAAATGATCCGAGGCGGGCATCACCTTGTCCTGGCCCCAATCGCGATACGCCTTGTATTTCGCTTCCAGGTACGGCTTTGCCAGCCGGATCGCGTCGTCGCGCGAGCGCGCCACGAACACCTCGCGCGCCATCGGGAACTCGGCGGGGAACGGCTTGCCGCAGGCCTCCAGCTCCCGCTTGTACACATCCAACTGCCGCGCCAGCGTTTCCAGCTTGTTGTGTGGATTGACGAACCACGCATCGGCCATGCGTGCGCAGCGTCGGATGCCGACATCGATGTTGGCGCCGATCCAGATCGGTGGCATCGGCTTCTGCAGCGGCATGGTCGTGCAATTCACGCCGTCCAGCTCGAAATACGAGGCCTTCATCGTCACGAAGTCCTCGCTCCACAGCCGCTTGATCGCGGTCAGGCATTCCTCGAACCGCTTGCCGGCCTGTTTCAGCGTGGTGCCGAACGCCTTGAACTCGATCTCGCGGTAGCCGATGCCGGCGCCGAACACCAGCTTGCCGTCGCACAGCACATCGAGCGACGCGAGCTCTTCGGCCACATGCAGCGGGCTGTGCAGCGGCAGCAGCACCACGCCCGGGATCAGCCGGAGCTTGGGTGCCACCATGGCCACCTGGGTCAGGAACGGGATCTGCTGAATATACTGGAATGGATACGAGCTGTAATGGGAACCCTTGGCGACGCAGTCGTAGCCGAGCTCCTCGGCACGCTTCGCCACCTCGAGGTCCTCACGCTGGCGCAGGCGCATGTCGTCGCCTTGCGGATATTGTCCGCGGATGATCAGGCCGTAGCGCATGGTTGTTCTCCCTATCGTGTCGCTGTCGCGGTCCGATAGGATGCCAGCGCGTCGCGCAACCAGCCAGCCGGCATGCCGGCCAGGAACTTTTCCTGCAATTCCGCCAGGCGCGCCGGCGTAAGCCCGGCCATGTCCGGCGTGAAGAACAACGGATCGCGCGTGAACATCAGATACGCCTGCATCTCGTTGTACATCAGCACCTCATCGTGCGTGTCGTATTCCTCCCGGCCAAGGAATTCGCGCACGCCGGCCCGCTCCTTCGCAGTCAGTACGTTCAGCCAGAAGTTCCGCACATAACCGGCATAGGCGGGATCGCTGAAGAACTCGCCGTGCGACAGTTCATGCCGCAAGATGGCGGCACGCGCCGCCAGGGTCACGTGCGGATCGGCCCCGACCGCCGGAAGCGAGATCAGTCCGCCGGACGCCCCCGGTTGCAGCCAGCCCACCTGTTGCAGCAATGCGCGGAGACGTTCCTCTTCAGGATTGAGCGCGACGTGGTCCCGCTCCGCCAGCGAAAAGAACCGCGCCAGTGACGCAGCGGAGTAGTCATGGCCGTAGTAATAGGTGTCCGCCGTATCGCCGGCTGCACGGATGGCTCCATCCAGCTCGGTGTCATTCAACGCCCGATCGCGTGGCAGTCCCCCCTTCTCGATCAGCGCGGCCACACGATTGAGCATCATCCCCTGTTCGTGCAGCGAGGCGAAATCCAGCACCAGGATTCGTGGATTGCCGGCGAAGCGGAACACCGTCAGCGCGGTCGGAATGTGGTGGAGGATCTGATCCTCGTTGGCCGTCTCGATCTGGAACGCAGACGCCGGTGCCTGCGGCGACGGCGCCGGGACGATAAAGGGCGCAGCCGGAGCGGGCGCTGCTGGCGACGTGAGGGCAGCCGTAGGTGGCGGTGGCGCGACCACAGCCGGTCGCCGCAGGAGCAGCCACCCCGACCCGCCTGCCACCAGCAGCACGGCGACCGCCGCCGCCACAATGATCAGCGCGCGTGAGAGGCCGGCGCGCGGAGGCGGGCCGATGCGGATCGTGTCGTCAGCGTCCGGTTCGGGCAGCTTCATACGTCAGCCGCGGAACCGGCGGATCTCAGGCGCCCAGATTGATCACCTGAACACGACGATTGCGCGGCTCTGCCGTCTGCGGTGGGGTCTGCACCAGCAGGCCTTCCTCGCCCATGCCGACGGCCTGCAACCGCGCTGGATCGACGCTGTACTTCTTGGCGATGTAATCGACCACCGCTTCGGCCCGGCGCTCGGACAGCTCCTTGTTGTATCCGGCGGAACCCACCGTGTCGGTGTGGCCCTCGATACGGAACTTGTAGCCGGCGAGGTCCTTGCTGCTGAGCGCCTGGCCCAAGGCATCCAATGCCTTGATCGCGTCCGGCGTCAGATTGGCCGAACCGTTGGCAAAGTTCACTGTCAGGCTGACCGCGGGACCGCTCGAGGACGAGTCAGCCGCCATAGGCTTGTTGGATGCAACATGTGCCTGTGACCCTGATGCGGGCTTCGCTGCAGCCTGGGACGGCAATGTCTGGGTGCCTTCCGTCGGCGCCGCCAGACGGATGCCGCGCGTCCCGCCGGTCACCAGATTGCCGCTCGGCTTCAGGGAGTTGATGATCTGCGACGCTGACGGGTTGCTCTGCGCGAAGGCCGGCAAGCTGCCGAGAACCAGTGGAGCCACGACAATCGAGGTTATCAGCGCGCGCACGAGTCATTCCTCCCAGGTCGGGTGCGCGGCCTTATAGCACGACCGTTGCCAAGAGCGAGGATTTGTGCGGACCGGCAACGCTTATGTCACACCCTGTGCGCGCATCACCGGAACCCTTACTTGCAAGCAACGGGTCAGCACCTCCCGCAGTCTGGCACGCCCCTCTTCCTCCATGTTGCCGCCGATATGGCGCACCCAGTCGTCCAGATTGGCCTCGCCTTCACCCGCCTGAACGCGCTCCAGCACGTAAAGATCGAACAGGCTGCAGGGTGCGCCACCGCCCAGCAGATGGCTTGCCGCAGCCAATCCCTTTCCGGGGTTCTCACTGCGACTGAGTTCGCTGGTGATCAGGCGGTTGAAGCGGCTGGCCTGGGGCACCGGTTCCGCTCCCGGCCGCAGCACCGCTTCCGCCATGTGCAGCCCAACCATGACGCCAATCAGCTCGGCCGGGTTGTCGCGCTTGCCTTCCAGATCGGGCAGGCTCAACAGATCGTCGACCCGGCGAGGCCCGCTCGCCAGCGCATTGGCGATGGGCTGGTAGAAGCCAGGCGACAACTCGGCATTGCCGACAGGCATCTCGACCTCGGCAGGCAACTCGCTCGGCGCGATGCTGGATGACAGCCAGACGTCGCGCAGCGCCGCATCGCGCATCGCGGGCGAAATCCGCCGTGCGCCGCGCACGAACACATCGTGCCGCAGGGAGCGGTTCAGGCACATGTCCTTGATCAGCTCACGCAGCACCGGGTCGTTGATCCGCCGTGCGATGGCGCGCTGCTCGGGCGTGAAGGTCAGCTCGGGGAAATTTTCCGCCAGGTTGGCGGACGCGACCCACTCGAGCTTCGCGCCCGCCATCGCATGCGCGACGTCGGCATGGAAGCAGGGTGCCCAGGCCTCGTTCATGTATTCATGCGCAAGATATTGCGTGGGCAGCTGTTCGGTTCGCTCGATCAGGTTCTTGAGCCAGAGCGAGCGGACAAGCTGGTAGGCATCGGCGCCTCTCAGCTCTTGCACCAGCTTCAGGCCCTCGACTGCCTGTTGGTCGCTGCGGCCTGCATGCAGGCGCTGGCCGCCTTCGCGCAACACGCGTTGCAGGCCAAGCGCCGGCCCCCACGCGGGCAGGGCATTGTAGCTGAGATGCACGGTGCCGCCCGGCTTTACCTTCTGCTGCAGCAGCCGAACGATCCCGTCCTGAACCGACCGCGGCACCCAGCTCCATACGCCGTGGAAGCTGACATAGTCTGCTTCCGGTATGGCGGCCGACGCCGCGTCTTCGGCCAGCGTGGACAGGTCCGCTTCCAGGAACCGGATGTTGTCGAGCCGGGCCTTCGCCGCCCATTCGCGCGCGGTCGCGATATGCGCGGGATGAAAGTCGATGGCAGTGACTTTCCAACGCGGATTGCTTGCCGCCAGCAGCAGGGCGCCGAAACCCTGGCCGCAGCCCAGCTCGAGGTAACTCACGTCATCGTCCGGCCCCGGCAGCGGCGCGGCCACATTGCCGAGCATGCAGGCAAGCGACATCAGCGACGGCGCCTGGTAACGGTAATAGCCGGTCATATACGTGATGTCGGTCACGTAGCCGCTGCCCCAGCCGCTCATGCTGCCTGTCCTGCGCCGCGCCAGTCCACGTTCTGTGCCTCGATCACCTCGGCCTCGAAGACCGCGTCTGCCGCGTCGCCGCGGGTGGTGAAGCCGCCCTCCGGACCGGGGATCCACGTGTTCCAGCCCAGCAACGGCGGCGGATCAGCCGTGGCATTCAGCAGCAGCGGCGGCACCTGCCGTGCCGCGAGCACCGGATTGATGGCAAAGCCCAGTTCGAAGCCGACATAGGCGCGCACGAGCGACACCAGCCGATGCAGTGCGATCCGGTCCGGCAGCAGCCGCTGGAACGCCGCGAGGTCCAGCGGGCCGATACGCAGGATGATCCGTGCCTGCGGGTCCCAGGCGCGCACGCCGGCCGCCGCGTCCATCCCGAGCCGGCACCATGCGCCATTCGCCGAAAGGCGCGTCCGCTGGTCGGGCGGCAGCGCCAGCCAGGCGCCGGCGAACTCCTGCACCTCCACTGTCATGCCGAGCCAGTCTGAGATGAGCGCCCCCAGTCGATCGGCCGAGCGTGGGCGCAGCGCGAACAAGCCGGCGTAGTGCAGCAGAGGCTCGCTGCCGGCGGCCAGCCGGTCGGTCAGATGCGCGGTGCCATAGCCGGTCAATGCCAGCAGCGCCTGCGATACCGGATCAGTGGTCTTTTCCTGCGCCGCCACGTCGGCGGCCCGCGCCGGGCGATACTTCATGCCGCCGCCGGCGAAGAATGCCACGAAGCGATGCGACAGCATGTCGAAGAAGTCGCGCATGGCGGCCGAGCGCGAGCGCAGGGTCTGCGTGAGGACTTCAGTGTAGTAGCGGGGCAGCACGCCGGACGGACCGGTCAGGCCCATCAGGCCAACCGTCAGCTCGGGTGGCCTGTCGCCTTGCGGATGCACCTCGAGGACATCGGCCGGCGGATAGACCAGGCCGGGCGGAGACCGGAACATCGCCGCCTCGGCCGGATCCCGGGTCCGGCGCGCACGGGCAAGCACACGCACCGCCGCGTCGAAGCGGAAGCGCTGTGGCATGCTGCCGAGCAGCGCAAGCGCGGTGCGGCTCCTCCTCATGCCAGAACGCGGGTGCCGCTGCGGGCCGGCCACGCTGCGGCGACACCGGGACGCCCGCGCAAGGTGACGCGGGTCCGGGTGAAGCTGTTGACCGTGCCGTGCAGCGCCAGGAAGTGCTCGAGCACGGCGGCCAACAGGTAAAGTCCGCCGACTTGCCAGGTGCGCGGGTCGAACTCCAGCGTGACGTCCAGCCCGCGGCAGAAGCCGCCGGCGCGGCCGGGTGCGCGTGCCGTCCCGGGTCCGGCGCTGACGCCGGTCAACGCCTCGATCGCCGCCCGGGTCTCTGCGGTGTCACGCAGGTCGTAAAGCCGCAGTACCTCCTTCAACGCACTCGCACCCTCGCGTCCGCCGGTCACCGACAGGTGGCTGAGCGATAGGTGAGAGACCAGTCGCCAGTAGCCCTTCTCGCGCAGCGGCGGGCGCAGGGTGGGCGTGGCCGCCGTGACGGCAGTGACGGACGCGACCGCGGCCGAGCCCTCTACAAGGCGCAGCCGGGGATGGCCGCCGCCAAATGGCAGGTCGGTCGGGAGGTCGCGGTTGACGCACAGCGCATCGACGGACAGGACCGAATCCGCCGGCGCATCCGGATCGAAGTCGGGATCGTGAGGCGCCAGAAACGCCTCTGTGCCAGGCACTCCGGGTGCCGCATCGCGGCGCGCGATGTGGAAAAAGCCGCCGGACGCTCCCCGTTCCACGTCGTTGTCGGACAGGCGGTGGAACGGCCGCCACGGCCGGAACGAGCCATCCGGTAGGACCTCGCGCACGCGCTCGACGCTCCATACCTCGGCGGCGCGAGGGCGCCGGGCGTCCGGCACGATGCGATACTCGGTCTCGGTGTGGTTCATCGAGACCGGTTCGCAGCGTTGCTGAAACAGGTTGACCAGTGGCGCACAGCCCAGCGCCATGGATTGCTGCCCGATCGTGCGTTCGAGCTCCGGCAGGGAGCGGTCGAGGTAAACGAAGATCTCCAGCCGGTTGCCGGCCGACACCATCGTCTTGGCATCCATGCGGGTGAAGTCGAAGAACAGGAATTTGTCCGGGAACGAGAAGTATTCGGTGAGCAGACGAAACCCCGAGAACCCGCGGGCCGACCAGGGCAGCAGCGCTTCCTCTGGCGAGAAACCAACAGGCTGCATGGCAGTGGGTGGCACGATCACCGGCGTCGGATCCACCGCGTTGTCGGCATAGGCGATCGAAACGGTGTGCGCGCCAAGCAGCTCGTACAGCGCCAGCGTCTGGTTGGTCGGCCCGCGCAGGAAGAAGCGCAGACGATCGACGCCAAGCTGGGTGAAATTGGCTTCTGCGTTCGCGCATTTCAGCGTGATGCGCAGCACACCGGCAGCGCCCGCTGCCGCCGGATTGGCCGGGGCAACGACCGGCAGGCCCGAGAGACGGACATTCTCCACCTCGACGGGCCATAGCGTCACCGGCGCAGTGGTCCGGTACCGCAGCGTCTCGCCGCGCACCTGCTCGGTGTCGAGCGCCACGCCGGATGGCAGGTGCGACGGATTCATCAGCTCCGGCTGGCAGTCGAACTGCACCACCATGCATGACGGGACCGGCGCAAGGTAATGCGGGTACAGCAGGCTCAGCAGCGCATCGGTCAGTTCAGGAAACTCGTCGTCCAGCCGGTGATGCACACGCGCCGCCAGGAACGCGACGCCTTCCAGCAGCCGCGCGACATGCGGATCGTCCACTGCATCAGCCGAAAGGCGCAGCCGGCCCGCGATCTTCGGATGCGTATCGGCGAACTCGGCGGCCAGGCGCTTGATCGCATCCAGCTCGCGTTCGTAATAGGGAAGCAGGGAGTCAGACATCGTCGGCTTTCAAGGTTTCACACGGAGGGCACGAAGAACCACCGGGAACCACGGAGGATGAAGGCAGGCGCTGCGCGCGAAGCGCTATACAAATGCTCAGTGGCTCCCCGTGTGTCCTCCGCGGGCTCCGTGTGGAAACTTCTTCTTCAAACCACATTGCCCGGCCGCACCGTGATATCGTCTGTCGTGGGGTCCACCAGCGTGTCGAATGTTACCGCCTCGGGTGCCGGTTCGGCATGCAGCACCGCCTCGATCCGCAGCCGCAGCGTCGTCTCCAGCCGCTCCTTGGCATCGATCAGGTGCACCTTCACCGACAGGAACCGGGGCTCGAAGCGGCGGATCGAGTCCTCGATCTCCAGCCGCAATTCCTCGCGCCGCCTTCCGTCATTGAACGCGCCGGATGCAAAATCCGGAATCCCATAGCTCAGCGGCGACGTACGGAGCTGCGTCATGCGCGCCGGCAGTGACCGCCAGCGCCGCCGCGCGTTCAGCAGCGCCTCCAGATCGCGACGCACGGAAACGCGCAGCGCCGCCATGGAATCGGCAACCGATACCACCGGGTCGCGTTCCTGGCCTGGTGCGTCGTCCATCAGACGGTCGAGCAGCGGGGCCTGGACGCGTGCGACGGGACCGCGCGTGTGGGGGCCCGTACGTCCACTCATGCGCCGAACGTGACGTTGCCGACATCCATCAGAGCGATCGCCTCCTCGCCAACCATGAACAGGCGTTGGCCTATCCCGCGCACCGGCGCACCTTCGGCTTCCTTCCAATCGGTCTCCCGGCCGAGCCGCAGCGTGTCGTTCATCGGCTCATCGGTGGCATAGATGGCCGGTATATACACATCTCCATCCGGCCCCTCCGACACCGACATCGACACGCGTCGCCACAACAGATCGCGTGGGCGCTTCGGCGCGTGGAACTCCAGTGAGGCGACGCGCTCCGTCGGAATCCAGAAATACTTGCCCGTCGTGGTCAGCACTTCGAAGCTGCCGGCAAGCAGATCGTCGGCATCACGCCAGTCGTCGAACGCTGTGCCACCATGCTTGCCCGGCACACGGGGGCGCACCGCCTCGGCGGCTTCCGCCTGCCTGGCCGCCTCCGCGAGATCACCGCCGCGAAGCGCCACCAACGCGGCCAGTTGCAGCCGCTGCGTTTCGGTCGGTTCCGACAGGAACTCCGGCACGCGGCCATCGCGGAACAACTGCCGCCGCGCCATGTCCGCACGGATCAGCTGGCGGAATTCCGCGACCACCAGCGCTGTGCTCGGATCGATCGCCGAGGCGGCATCCAGCACCACGTCGGCGCGTTCGAGGTTGCCGGCGAACCCCAGCAATTCGCCGAGCAGAACGCGCGCGTTCAGGTCGGTGGGCGCCTTGCGCAGCGCCGCCTGAGCCGCCGTCACGGCTTCGTCGAGCTTGCCGGCGCGATACAGCGCGGCAGCAGATTGGTCGGTTCCGCTCATGCTTTCCTCCAGATGCGCCGGCTTGCGCTCATCGCCCGGTCAGATCGGTGACGAGTTGGAACCCGGCGGAGATGTCGTCGAGTTGGTAATAGGGCTGCAATTGGATCACGCAGCCGAAGCTGCCGGGCTTGCCGGGCACTTCGCTCACCGTGACCTTGCCGCCGACCAGCGGGAAGCGGGCAAGGATTTCAGCGCTCGCCGAGAGATTGCCATTCACGTACTGCGTCAACCATGACTGCAGATAACGCTCGATCTCATCGGCGGTGCGGAAGGAGCCTACCATGTGGCGCCCCTTCATCTTCAGGTTGTGCGCAAAGCGCGAGGCGCACAGCATCGAATTGATCTGCGTGGAAAGCCGTGCATTGGCATCGGCCACCTCGGCCGTGCGGCCCTGATAGCGCTGCGGAACCTGGAGGCTGCGCACCGCGCCGAACACCAGTTCCTCGCTGTATGGAATGGAGTTTAACGGCATCAGACCGGCTTCGAGCAGGGTGCGCTCCTGCCGATCGGTCAGAACGATCTCGACCGCTCTGCGTGTCCAGACCCCGTCGGGGTCTGTGCGGAACGGCTCCAGCGCCATATCGGTGACAAGACCTCCGCCGACGCGATCCGTTTCCACGCCTCGCACGTCGGCGGGCCAGGCATACTGCGCGAAGGCGCGCATCACCACCGAGGCGAAGGCGTAGCCCGCATTCATCCAGACGCGTTCGTCGTTGGTCGGTGCGAATTCCGCATAGCGGAAGCCATCGGCGCGCGTGCCGTCGTCCTCCCACGGCGGTCGTGCCAGCAGATGCGGCAACGCGACGCCGACGAAACGCATGTCGGCGCGCGAGGCAAGGCTGCGCCAGCGCGCGTGTTCGGTGTTTCGGAGCGGTGCGGCGACGTCAACCGTGGTGGCGAGGTCGGCAAAGCTGTCCACTTCGAACAGCGCCGGCGAGGCGCCGATGATGACGGGCGAAAAGGACGCGGCGGCAACACCTGACAGCAGCCCAAGCGCCGTCACGTCATCGGTGCGGAATTCGGCGCTGGAACGATGCCGCACTTCATGGTCGGCGACCAGCAATCCGTAAGGTTCGCCACCGGGCGTGCCGAACTCTTCCTCATAGACCTTGCGGAACAACTGGCTCTGGTCGAACTCGATGGCGCGTTCCAGGTCGCGACAGATTTCCGGCCAACCGACGTTGAGCAGTTTCAGCTTCAGCCGGTTCGAAAGATCCGCGTTTTCGGTGAGCCACGCGACGCCGCGCCACGTGCCTTCCAGCTTGCGCAACCGCGGGTGATGCAGGATGGCATCGAGCTGTTCCGACAGCATGGCGTCGATGGCCGCGATGTCCCGATCCACTGCGTCGCGCAGCGCCTGCGCATCGATGCGCAGCAACGCGCCGCGCTCTGCGCCGAACCACTTTTCGATCGAGGAACCCGCAGCGCCACTGAGGAATGCTGCGAGCGCCTCCGCCAGCACCTCGTCGCGGCTGCCGATGAAGCGCCCGGACAGCATTGCGTCGCGAACGGGCGGCGTATCGGCAATGGAAGCCGCAGGCGGTTCCGCAGGCAGGCCCACGGCGAGATCAATCTCGTTCACCGTGGTGCCTGCCTGTGGTCGGAGTGTGCCGTGACGATCAGCCCGTCTGCGCCGGGATGCGGGCCACCATGCGCAGGCTGGTGGTCAGCTCTTCCATCTGCAGCCACGGACGTAGATACGCAACGGCGTTGTACGAACCCGGCTTGCCGGGAATCTCGCGGACCTCCACCTTCGCCTCGCGCAGCGGGTAGCGGGCCTTCATCTCCTGGCCGGCGTTCTCGTTGCCGTTGACGTAGTTGGCGATCCAGCGGTTCAGCCAGCGCTCGACATCGCCGGCTTCCATGAAGCTGCCGATCTTGTCGCGCGCCATGACCTTCAGGTAGTGGGCGAAGCGGCTGGAGGCCATGATGTAGGGCAGGCGGGCCGAGATCGCGGCATTCGCGGTCGCTTCCGGCCGATCGTACTTCTTCGCCTTCTGCGTGGACTGCGCACCGAAGAACACCGAGTAGTCGGTATTCTTGTAGTGGCAGAGCGGCAGGAAGCCGAGGTTCGACAGCTCGAATTCACGCCGGTCGGTGATGGCGATCTCGGTCGGGCACTTCGCGTCCTGGTCGCCGTCATCCGACGTGAACACATGGTAGGGCAGGTTCTCCACCTTGCCGCCACCCTCGGCGCCGCGGATCGCGGTGCAGAAGCCATACTGCGAGAAGGCGTCGGTGAGACGCGTGCCCATCGCATAGGCCGCGTTCATCCAGCAGTACTCGTTGTGGTCCATCGACTTCGCCGCGCCGCTTTCGTCATACGGCGCTTCCTCGTAGCCGAACTCCTCGACTTCCTTGGTCGCGGCGCCGTAGGGCAGGCGTGCCAGTGTGCGAGGCAGCACCAGGTTGACGAAGCGGGAGTCTTCACTGTCACGGAAGCTGCGCCACTTGGTGTAATCCTGCGTCTCGAAGATCTTTGCGAGATCGCGCGGCTTGGCGAGTTCCGGCCAGCTATCGAAGCCGAACATGCCGGCACCGGCAGCGGAGATGAACGGCGCGAAGGCAGCGGCCGCGACATTCGAGACCAGGCGCAGAGTCTCGATGTCATCCGGATGCTGCGTCCACTCGTAATCGCCGATCAGCGCGCCGTACGGTTCGCCGCCCGGGGTGCCGAACTCGTTCTCGTAGATCTTCTTGAACAGCTGGCTCTGGTCGAACTCGACCGCGCGCTGCAGGTCGCGTGACAGGTCCCGCTTCGGCATGTTCAGCACGCGGATCTTCAGGCTGGTGCCGGTCTCGCTGTTCATCACCAGGTAGTTCAGCCCGCGCCACGATCCTTCAAGTGCGAGGAACTTCGGGTGATGCATCACCGCGTTGAGCTGATCGGACAGCTTGCGATCGATCGCCGCAATTGCGCGATCGAACGTGCGGGTCAGGTTCTTGTCGAACGTGACCGTGCCGGCCAGTGCCTGCTCGACCAGGTTCTTGACCAGGTCCTGTGCCTGATCGGGTGCGGTCTGCTTGGTCGCCTGGACAACCTGATCCAGGAACGAAAGACCTTCAGCGGTCTCGGTTGCGGCCGCTTGCGCAGCGGTCTGTGCGCCTGACATGGATCAGCCCTCCTTCTTGTCCAGGCCCAACTGGCTGGACAGCGACTTCAGATCGGTCTCGTTCTTCAGCACCTGCTCCAGCAGGCCTTCCAGCTCCTCGGAGCGATCGACCTTGCTCATCAGGTCACGCAGCTTGGCGCGGGTCTCCATCAGCGAGCGCATCGCCGGCACCTGCTGTGCGACGCGTGCCGGCTCGAAATCTTCCATCGAGTTGAACTTCAGATCGACACCCATCTCGCCGCCCTCTTCGGACAGCTTGTTGTCCACCTTCAGCTTCAGGCCGGGATTCATCCCTGCCATCACGTCGTTGAAGTTGTCGCGGTCGATCTGGATGAACTTGCGATCCGCCAGCGGACGCAGCGCCGAGGTCGGGTCGCCGGAGAAATCACCCATCACGCCGACGATGAAGGGCAGCTCGCGCTGCACCTCGGCGCCTTCGGTTTCCACGTCGTAGGTGATGTGGACCCTAGGCTTGCGGACGCGATTGAGCTTCTGGTGAATGCTTGCACTCATGTCTGGTTCCCCATCCCTGCAGATTGGCACTGCCACGCGGTCCAATGGTGGCATTCCGCGCGCGACGGCTTGCTGCACCAAAGATTAGACAATCGCGATGACTACGGTCAATAATTCGTTGAGTCTGTGATCTCTTTCACAGGCAATCCGATTTCAGGCTGGTTTCATTCCTCCGCCTCGGGCTGCGGCGGTCGGATACCCAGCGACGTCAGAATATTGTTGCGTGTATCCACGTCGGCCACGACCTCGGAAAGGAGGTCTGGCCAGCTCATGCGTCCGCGGCGCACGGCTTCGTCCAGGGTATAGGAGAGTGGCGAGTGCGGTTCGGTGCGGCGGAAGTAATTGGCGATCTCGCCCAGCGCACGCAGTGCGTCTTCCCGGCTGGCGCCGGCTCCGGCACCGGCCGAAATTCCGCTGAAGCCGCCGCCGCCACCGGCGACTGCAACGCCTCCTTCGCCGGCTTCGCCGGCCACCGCACCGGCGTCCGCTGCAACGGCCTCGGCCGGGGCGAAGCGGGTGACGGTCTCGATGATGCTGGACAGCAGATCGCGAATGGCCGTGGTCGAGGGCCCGTCGGCGCCCGCCCTCTCGTCCATGATGTTCGCCATCTCCTGCCACGCGTCGCGCGCGTCCCGCGCATCCGCCAGCAGTTTGCCAAAGCGCGCCATGCCCGCAGCGCGCGCCTCGCGCTCCAGCGTCTCCAGCGGGACCGCACCGGCATCAATCCGTTGCTGCCGGCGTTCGGCGTCGAGCGTGCCGAGCTGTTCGGACTGCTGATACTGATAGAACGCCACCGGCGAGCCGTCCGGCCGGTCGAACAGCGTGATCATGTACAGCGGCTGCGTCAGCGATCCTGTGCCGTCACGGCCATTCAATCCTGTGACGGGAGACACGCGTGTCTCCATTCCGTAGTCGTCGGGCAGCGGAAACAATCCATCCCAGTACTGCTCCGCCAGGCCCGCCATGAGTTTCGCACCGGCATAAAGACCGACGAGGCCATGACTGCGGACCATCGCTTCGGTCGCCCAGGCAGCGACTTCAAGGTCCTTCGATGTCTCGGTCAGGGTCTTGAGCGCGAGTTCGCGCACCGTACGCCACAACGGCGCAGGCTCACGCGCATCGGCATCGCCCGCGTCCTGTCCACGTTCGGCGTCACGCGCCTCGGAGCGCGCGTCGCGCAGCCGGTTATAAGGGGACGTCGAGGAATAATCCTCGCGCAGATCGGTGCCTTGCGGCGCTTCCCCCTCGATCGGTGCCAGCAGAGCCTCGAGGTCGAAGCCTTCCGGCAAATCGGCCATTCATGTGCCTCTCAAATGCTGGACAATGGCTCCGCCTAACACATACTGTTGCGCGACGGAAAGGGGGAAACACTTCCCCCATCAGGGGAAATCGCATGGCCGCAATTGATCTCAAACAACTCGTCGGTCGGCTGAACGAACCGTGCCGACGTGATTTGGAAGCGGCAGCAGGACTGACGCTGTCTCGCACTCATTACAATGTCGAGATCGAGCACTGGCTGCTCAAGCTCGCTGATCGGGCAGACGGCGACATCGCGTCGATCCTGCGCCACTACGAAGTCGATCAAGGCCGCTTCGTCACGGACCTCAATCGCGCGCTGGACAAGCTGAAGACAGGGAATTCGCGCGCGCCGTCGCTGGCACCGGATATCGTCGAACTCGGCAAGCAGGCGTGGCTGCTGGGATCGCTCGAGCAAGGTGCTGTGCGTGTGCGTTCCGGCCATTTGCTGTGGGCGCTGCTGGCGGATGAAACGCTGGCGCGTCGCGCACGCGAAGCATCCAGCCAGCTACTGAAGATCAATCCTGACCTGCTCAAGCGCGACTTCGCGGCGATCACCGCGAACAGCGCGGAAGCGGCGGAAGCCATGCAGGCTGCTGCGGGAAGCGAAGCCGGCGAGGCTGGCGATGGCGCACCGATGGCAGCGCGCGGCAGTGCTGCACTGGATCAGTTCACCACGGATCTGACGGGGCAGGCCAAAGCAGGCAAGATCGATCCGATCCTTGGGCGCGACAGCGAGATTCGGCAGATCATCGATATCCTGACGCGGCGTCGGCAGAACAATCCGATCCTCACCGGCGAGGCCGGCGTGGGAAAGACCGCCGTGGTGGAAGGTTTCGCCATACGCATCGCATCCGGTGATGTACCGCCGGCACTGCAAGGCGTGACGCTGCGCACACTCGACCTTGGCTTGTTGCAGGCGGGCGCCGGCATGAAAGGCGAGTTTGAAAATCGTTTGCGTGGCGTTATAGATGAGGTAAAAGCGAGTCCGAAGCCGATCATCCTTTTCATCGATGAAGCCCATCAACTCATCGGTGCCGGCGGTGCGGCCGGTCAGAACGATGCGGCCAATCTGCTGAAGCCTGCGCTGGCACGTGGCGAACTGCGCACGATCGCGGCGACGACATGGGCCGAGTACAAAAAGTACTTCGAGAAAGACGCAGCGCTGACGCGCCGGTTCCAACCTGTGAAGGTGGACGAACCGGCCGAACCGATGGCCGTCGCGATGGTGCGCGGGCTCGTCGGCACGTTGGAGAAACACCATCACGTCCGCATCCTGGATGAAGCAGTCTCCGAGGCGGTGCGCCTTTCGGCTCGCTACATTCCGTCGCGGCAGTTGCCGGACAAGGCAGTCAGCCTGATCGATACCGCCTGTTCGCGTGTCGGCATGAGCCAGGCTGCGGTGCCGCCACCGATCGAAGATCGCCAGCGCCGCATTGCGCTGATCGACACCGAGGTTGGCATCCTCGAGCGCGAGATCGCCGCCGGCGAATCACACGCAACGCGGTGCGAAGACCTGCTGGCCGAACGCGGCACGCTGTCCGAGGAACTGGAAGCCCTTCAGGCGCGCTGGGAGCAGGAGAAGGGTCTCGCCGCGGAGATCGGCGAGACGCGGGGAAAGATCGAGGATCCTGCCAACACCGAAGACAAGGAAGCATTGCGCACCAAACTGACCGACACATCAGCCAAGCTGCGCACGCTGCAAGGCGAGACGCCGCTGATCTATCCGGTGGTGGACAAGCAGGCCGTCGCGGAAGTGGTCGCCGGCTGGACCGGTATTCCAGCCGGCCGCATGCAGTCGAACGAAATCCGCACCGTGCTAAACCTGAAGAACGTGATGGAGCAGCGTATCGTCGGGCAGCCGCACGCGCTGGAAGCGGTGGCTGAAGCGATCCGCACCAGCCGCGCTGGCCTTACGGATCCACGCAAGCCGATCGGCGTGTTCCTGATGGTCGGCACGTCGGGCACCGGCAAGACGGAGACCGCGTTGACGCTCGCCGATCTGCTGTACGGCGGCGAGCAGAACATGACGACGATCAATATGACCGAGTTCAAAGAGGAGCATAAGGTCAGCCTGCTGATGGGCAGCCCGCCTGGCTATGTTGGCTATGGCGAAGGCGGCGTTCTGACCGAAGCCGTTCGGCGTCGCCCGTACTCCGTGATCCTGCTGGACGAGATGGAGAAAGCGCATCCTGGCGTGCAGGACATCTTCTTCCAGGTGTTCGACAAGGGGAACATGAAGGACGGCGAAGGCCGCGACATCGACTTCAAGAACACTGTCATCATCATGACATCGAACGCGGGCACCGATCTCATCACCCGGCTGTTCGCTGATCCCGAGACCGCACCGGATGCGGCAGGATTGGCGGACGCGCTGATGCCGGAGCTGATGAAGGTGTTCAAGCCGGCCTTCCTGGGTCGCGTGACTCTCGTGCCGTATTTTCCGCTGGCGCCCGACATCATCAAGCAGATCGTCGAGCTGCAGCTCAACCGCGTGCGGCGGAGAGTCCAGGAGGCTTATGGGGCGAAATTTGCCTGGGACAAATCGCTCGTGCAAACCATCGCGGAGCGGTGTACTGAGACTTCGTCCGGAGCACGGAACGTCGAGAAAATCCTCTCACGAACGCTGCTTCCGGAATTGTCAGCAGAGGTGCTATCTCGCCTGGCCGAGGGCGCAACGATCAACGGGGTCACCGTAGGCGTGGATACGGCTGGATCGTTCCATTACAATATCGGCTAACCCAGATACAGCCTAACAGCAAAAGGAGCGTCAGCGTGGCAATCTACATGAAATATGGTTCCATCGCCGGAGGTGTCACCACCGATGGCTTCAAGGACTGGATCCAGTTGGGTTCATTCCAGTGGGGCGTCGGACGCGGTGTGAGCCTGCCGCACGGTTCGGAAGACACCCGCGAAGGGTCGGAGCCTTCGATCAGCGAAGTCGTGGTGACCAAGCGCATGGAAAAGGCTTCGCCCAAGCTATGGCAGGACGCCGTCGGCGGCGACTTCAGCTCGACGGTCACGATCAAGTTCACCTCCACCACCAAGGACAAGGTGGAATCGTTCCTGGAGTACGAATTCTCCGACACGGGCCTGAGCGGCTACAGCGTCAGCGCCGGTGCGGACGATGCACCGCAGGAGAGCCTGTCACTCAACTTCGCCAAGGTGACCTGGAAGTACAGCTCGCTTGATGCGAAGACCAGCGGCAAGCCCGATGTCGTGGGCTGGGATCTCACGCAGCAGAAGAAGATCTGATCAACCTTCGACGTTGCGACGCACAAAGGCCGGAGAGGGCAACCTCCCCGGCCTTTTTGCTCAGCACGGGTCAACGCTCTGCGGAGCGTATCCTATCCGGTATATTCAACCGCGACAGCGGTCACGTTGTCGCTGACCTTGGCCGCCAGTGCCGCATCCACCAGTGCCTGTGGCGGCGTTCCATCGATCGTCCCGAGCAGGTTGGCGATCTCGTCCTCGGGCAATGTCTTGCACAGGCCGTCGCTGCACAGCAGGAAGCGATCGCCTGGGATCAGACGGTCGCTCACCTTGTCCAACATGAAATCGTCCAGCTCCGCGCCAACCGCGCGGGTGATGACGTTGCCCCTCGGATGGTTCAGCGCCTCCTCCGGCTTGATGGCGCCGGCCTCCACCAGTTCCTGCACCAGGCTGTGGTCTCGGGTGATCTGCCGCAGCACGCCCTGCCGCAACAGATACGCGCGTGAGTCGCCGGCCCACAGGCAGGCGAAATGCTCACCGCGCGCCAGCATCACAACGACAGTCGATGCGACAACCACATCAGGGCCGCGCCGCGCTGCCTCTTCGCGCAGGGCTTCGTGCGTGCGCTCGATCGCCAGCCGTACTTCTGCCAGCAGTTCTGAAGCAGACAGGCCAGGTGCAATGGCTTCCAGCGCTTCCGCGATCATCCCGGATGCAACTTCACCGGCCTGATGGCCGCCGGCCCCGTCGGCTACCGCCCAGACGCCAAGGTCGGGCCGGTCCACATAGGCATCTTCGTTGTGCTTGCGCTTGGCACCCGGATGCGAAACGGCCCACGAGTGGAAATGGGTGGCCATCATGACGTGGACTCCCATCGGCTCTCCCCCCTGGCGCTCGTGTCGCCTTCAAGCATGATTGCATAGGTTGCCGCGTCCGGCAGACAACGCAATGTCATGCGGGTCGGATCGACACGCGACGACCCCTCGCTCCACCATTCCGCATCACGGCTCGCCACCGCTTCGTCGAGCAGATCCGGCGTGCCGATCATGGCCGATATCTCTTGCGGAAGCGTATCCTCTTCCAACGCCGACAGTCCCGCAGCTTCACATCGGGCAAGCCACGCCTCGCCGGACGATGCCGCCCATCCGCCCGTGCGCAACGCAGCAAAGGTCAACGGAAAGTAGCGGCCGGCCTTGTCGACGCTTGGCAACATCAGTCCGAGCGCCGCAAGGCTGCCGCACATTCCGGGCGGCAGCGCGAAGCGCCATATCGGCGCTTCCAGATAGGCAGGCAGCCACGCCTCACCCATGATCGACTGGCTGCCAGCGATCACCGATTGCAGCCAGTCATCCCAGGGATCGGTGAACTCGCGCGGCAATCCGGCGCGGACGAAATCGCCACGTGCCGGCAGCTTCCCGTAAAAGCCGGCCGTCACGCCCCCGGGCGAAGGCGTAGCCGAAGACCCGGGGGTCAGAGTCCCGGACACTTGAAGTCCCGCAACACGCCTGGAGCAAACGGGTTCAGCACCGAGCCTGCACGGATTTCAAACGAGGCATTGCGATCGCCGACGGTGAAGCTGAGCCGGTAGCTGTCGGAGCCGCCGTTCTGCTCCAGCGTGCCCATGCCAAACAGGCGGAACAATGCCCACGGACCGGTTGCCTGCAACACGGGCTGCCCGCTCGACGGAGGCGGATCGAACACCAGACGCGCATTGTTCATGCGATTGGGACCCGGCCAGGTGACCGATGTCGAGCGCTGCGGTCCATGTGCATAGACAACCGACAGCCCATCGAGATCGATCGTCACCTGCTTCGCATTGGTGTCGATCGGCGTGATGTCGAAGCGCACCGTCGGCTGGTTCCCACCGCCGGCGAAGAACAGGTCGCGGATCTGCGACGCGCGCTGGAACTCCGCGAGATCGCCGGGTGATACGGGTGCCGCGACCCCAGCCACCGCCTGTGTCTTCCACACCTGGCCTGATGTATCGACGAACGACACAAGGTTGTCGTTGAAGTATTTGTCCAGCAGCCCGCCCGGCGCGAACAGCCGCGAGAAATCATCCAGCGGGATGCCGTTCGTCGAGCCTGGGGTGAACGGATAGCGTCCCGCCACCGCCTGCTTGCACAGTGACGCAGGCCCACCCGGCGCATTGAACGCCTTTTTCGCCTGATCCACCGCGCCGCCGCCACGCAACTGGTTGCTGCTGAACGCCATCGCCTGGAGCCAGCGAGACACCGGCGGCGGGTCGCCCGCCGCTTCGGCTTGCAGCAGTGCCGCCGGATCGTCGCCGCCGCCAATCGCCGCAGCCGTGCCGCCCGTCGGCGCACCCGCCAGCTTCGCAAGCTGCACCTGCAGATCGTTGAGCAGCTTGAGCGCATTGTCGATGGGTGCGCCAGGACCCGTGCCGACGAACTTGATCAACGCCGCATAGCGATCGTCGATCGCCTTGCCAGGCGGAGGAGGGGGCGGGCCATTGGTCTGGCCGAACAGGTTCTGCAAGCCGGCCGTTGTGCTGGCCAGCGCCTGGGATGCCGCGGCAGTCGCCGCCTGTGCTGCTCCTTGTGCCGCACCGGCCACGCCAGGCGGTGGCGCTGGCGGCTTGGTCAACGTCAGTTGTCGCGTGATGCTCAACAGCAGGTCCCGCATCGGCGACTGTGGTGACGCCAGGATATACAGCTCCTGCACCGCATCCTGCAGGTTGCGCATTGGCGCAACATCCAGGTCCGCCAGCATCGCGTCCCACTGCTTGGCGTAATCGTTCGTGTAGAGCGTGATCACGTCACGTTGCAGGTTCAGCACCTGCGGGCTGGCGGGGTCGATCTCGGCCTGCTTGCCCAACACCCAGCTTTCGCTCGCCACCTGCCTGGTTGCCATCGGCAGGTCGGGCAGCAGCACCTTGTAGAAGCCATCGACAGTGAAGAAGCCCGGAACGCCGTCGGTCATGGGTGCACCGGACTTGCGGATGAACACGCGCACACCCGAGGCACCGGCAGAATCAGCAGGCCGCCATGGCGGGAGCGCACGCGCGGCGCCCGATCCCTTGATCACGCTGTAGACACGCTCGGCCAGCGTTACCCGGCTGAAGGTGCGACGCGCATCCTCGATCAGTGCACCATCGAGCGGCACCTTCTCCAGCGGTTGATCCAGCAATGCGTCGAGATGCCGCGCCAGGCTGTCGCGGATCGGCTGCGCCGCGGGACCGGGCCATGCGGCCTGCCAATCCAGATGCATCCACTCCTTCACCAGGTCACGATCCAGCGGACCAGCCGAGCCGAGCATCAGGTAGACCTTCGTCGCCTGATACAGGAACGCCGGCTGCTCGAAGTTCGCGCGCATCTGGGTTTCCAGGCGCACGATCAGCCGCGGCAGCAGAACGTGCTCCAGGTCATTGTGATACAGCTCACGCGCACCGGCGCCGAGCTTGTCGGTCTGCGAGAGACCGGGGAACCACTGCATCGGCGCAGCAGGCGCATCGACGCCGAACGGCATGGCGCGCGCCGCATCCAGCAGCGGCACGATGCGCGGCAGATCGGCATCCGCCACCGGATTGAGCGGCAGCGACTGCGCCAGCTTTGTATAGGCAGCCAGTGCCGTGTTGGAATCGGCAACGGCGGCCTGGTTCGCCTGTCGCGTCTGGATCAGCGCACCTGCGCCAATGATGGCCACCAACGCCGCCAACGCCGCCGCGCCCACCCGTACAAACAGGTTGCGCTTCACCTGCGCCGGATCGCGCGCGACCATCATGGCCTCGCCGAAGATCACCTCTTTCAGCAACCGCGCGAGGAAGTAGCTGCGTCCCTGTTCCGGTCGCAGTGACGGTGAGCGTTGCGCATCGATGCCGAAGCTGCGTGCCATCGCCCCGGTCAGGCGATCGATCGGCGTCCCTTCCTGTGTGCCCGACGTGAGGTACGCGCCGCGCAACGCAGGCGCCGGATCAAGCCGCGATCCACCGAATGCCTCGGTCAGGAACTCGCTGAGCGGCGTGGCCAAACTTGCCACCTGCGCCGGAAACCCTGCAATCAGCGTGCGGCGATCCGGACTGCGCTCGGTCTGCAGGCGGTCGAGCAGGCGTTGGTTCAGCCGCTCCACCAGCAGCTGGAACTCGGCACCAAACTTCGACGCATTGCCGGCTTCCGATTTGTCGAGCGCGAACGTCGTGCCCCAGACCTGGCCGCGCCGTTCACGATCCAGATCGTCGAAGAACTCGGTGAAGCCAGCGATCAGGTCCGCCTTGGTGAACAGCGCATAGACCGGCACGCGCACACCGAGCTGGTCGTACAGCTCCTTCACGAGGCGGCGGATCGCGCGCGCATGGGCCAGGCGCTCGGCCTGCGGCGCGGCCGCGATGTCGGACAGCGCGATCGCCACCAGCACACCGTTCAACGGCTGACGTGCGCGCGTCCGCTTCAACAGTCCCAGGAACGCCTGCCAGCCCGCTTTATCCACGGCGCTATCGGAATCCTGCGTCGTGTAGCGGCCGGCGGTGTCGATCAGCACTGCGTTCTCGGTGAACCACCAGTCGCACATGCGCGTGCCACCGACACCGGCAACGGCGCTCTGCCCCATCTCGGCGGCCAGTGGGAACGACAGTCCCGCATTCAACAGCGCTGTCGTCTTGCCGGCGCCGGGCGGGCCGATGATCGCGTACCACGGTTGTTCATACAGATAACCGCGCGAGCCGGACGCCCTCTTCAGCAATGCGAGTGCCGTGGTCAGCTTCTCGCGCATGGCCGCGACTTCCTCGGCCGACGCCGCCGCGGACGGATCGGCCTGCACCGCGGTGACGCCCTGAACGAGATCGTCCTCGTTCTTCTTGCGCCGGCGATCGAGCCAGAAATTCACCCCCAGCCAGATCAGCAGCATCACCACGATGACGATGGCGCGGGTGATCCAGCCTTCCAGGAACGACAGGAACGGACCGAACAGCCACACCAGC
>DATJJM010000056.1:0-3846 GCA_035492535.1 Acetobacteraceae bacterium
TGATGCCGGACGTTCGCCCGCTTCGAGCAACCTGACCGCTTCGCGCTTGAATTCCGCGGTGAACCGTTGGCGCTTGACCATGTGACACCTCCCAGGGGATTGTCCCCGTTCAAAGGTGTCCGTCAAATCCGGGCCATCTCACCACGTCCCCTTTTTTTGTCAAATCCGGGCCATCTCCCTCCGTCCCCTTTGCGGGCTGGTGGCGACATGAGTCTCCAGGGACAATTTCTGTTCCGTGTTTCTACGAGAGGAATTCCACCAGCAGCCGGCGCTTGGGCTCGGGCAGGTTGCGGAAGGCATCGAGCAGGCGGCTCTCGTTGTCGGTGAGGCGTCGATAGGCGGGGGACTTTTCCGCCACGGCCAGGTGGACCTGCCCGCGGCCCGTGGCCAGCCATTCGAAGCTGGCGTCGAAATCTTTCGCCAGTTCGATGATGCGGGCAAGCTCGGGCAGGGTGAGGCCTGTAAGCCATTTGCGGGCGGTCTCACGCGACACGGCGTAGCGGTCGGCCAGGGCGCCCGTTCTTCCGCGCCCTTCCTCAAAGCGGGCGCGATCCAGCATCTGTCGCAGGCGATCCGCGAATTTCTCGTAGGGGGCAGCCATCCAGGTTCCTGTGGTTGCATCGTCGCCAGGCTTGCGCGCGGCGACGTTGAGTGGTCGCCACGATTGTTGCGCACCTGCATACGTGGCAAGCCACTTTTGGGTTGTTGACAAATCCACTTATTGGTTGCAATATACCAACCATGAAGTGGATCGCAGCCACCGTTGCCAGCCTTGTCGAGCATGTTGCGGCCGGTTTCGCCGCCGCGCGTGCCTCCTTCACAAGTGACACCGAGGCATTGTGCCGGAAGCGGCGCCACGCTCGCATCGTCAATTCGCGCAGGTCCTGAACATGGCGTTGCTGTTCAGGAAAACAGGGCAGCGTGCATTTTTTCCTGGTTTGTCTGACTTGCATGGACGGCCGATTTGGCAGGACCGGCGCGGCGGGATAGGTGGCTTCGATGGCCAAACGGTAGCCACCAGGAACGGGGGCAGGTTTGGTCGGCTTCACTTACGACAAATTGGGGGTTGTACCTGTTCGCCGGTGCAAATCGACGTGATACCTGCGGCGAGCAGTGCGGCCAATACAAAACCCTTTGGGGGAATAAACCCGCCGTCTGTTGGCGGTTTCCAACCTCCCGACTTCCCGTCCGTCGTCATGCCGTGGGCGGGCACTTCATGGAACTAGGAGGCGAGCATGTCGACGATCGATTCGGATGATCTGGGAACGACCGGCTATTTTCTGCCGGAGGACACCTGGTTGCGGCTGACGAAGCTGCGTGAGCATGTGGAGTTCCTGGCCAACCTGGCGCGACCGCGGCAGTCGGACGAGGGCAAGGAGTGGTACGCGGAGATTCGCCCGAGCGAAGTGGCTATCTGCCTGGAACTGCTGGAGGAGCAGATCGCGCAGGTGCTGGAGGAACTCTCTTGGCCGGCCGAGCGCGGCGGGAGGGTGATGGCACCCAAGGCCGATGCGAAGACGGAAGCGGACGCTTTGGTCGCGGAGGCCACGGAACCGGACGTTGCCGAGCCGGGCGCCGCCGAACCGGTGAGGGATGAGCCCGGCAACCGACTCCTCGCCGGCGTCACCCTGAATCAGATCGACGAGATCAACCTGCTGCTCGACAGCCTGCGGGCTCATGGCAATGTGGTGACCTGCAGCGATCACGCCGAGTTGAGCGACTTTACGCTGTCGATCATGGGGGATGCCATCACCCGCGATACACAGAAACTGCGCGACATCATGAGCGACGTGAAGGGGCAGGAGCTGAAGCCACCGTACGGCACGAAATCCGGTGTGCGCGAGGAGCGGGCCATTTACCTTGCGCCGCCCGCATTTCCGACTTCGAGCGGCGCCTCATACGTCGCGCGGCAACACCCGACCTACCAGTAGCCGGGAGTCAGGCAAGAACGGGTCAGATTCACTTGGTAAGGCTGGAAGTGAACCTGACCCGGTGGGTCTGGAGCTGACCCGTCCGAGACGGGCGTTGTTCGCCGAGGTGTTGCCCGGCGAACTTGTCGAAGATATCCGTATCCACTTGCAGCAGCAGAAGGTGCTTGGGACGGACCGGTTCCGGTCGTGGGTTGAAGCGAGGACGGGCCGATTCGCTATGGTGCGGCCGCTCGGCCGTCCGCCGGGACGTTCAAATTGTCCCTGACACCGACACCTTTTGCCATTTGCCTTAAAACCCCACCGGCCGCTCCCCGGCCACCGCCACCTTCGTCTCCAGCGCGCGGCCGACGCGGCCCAGCGTGCCTTCGTCGAACAGCCGGCCGATCAGGGTGACGCCGTAGGGCACGCGGTGCGGCCTGGCCAGCTTCGGCAGCGGGTGTTTCGGGTCGGGTGCCCAGTCGCTGCGCACCTGGCTCACTTCCACGAAGCCGGTGCGCAGGGTGAGCGAGGGCTGGCCGGACATGTTGGAGATCACCATCATCTCGTCGCGCAGCGAGGGCACCAGCAGCAGGTCCACCTCGGCCATCACGCGCTCCATCTCCCTGGCCACCTTGCGGCGCAGGCGGTCGGCCTGCACGAAGTCCACGGCGGAGAGGAAGCGCGCTTCGCGGAACAGGTTGGGCCAGGCATCCGGGGTCTGCATGGGCAGCTGGTCGGCGGCGCCGGAGAGCGTGAGTTCCTCGAAGGCCGCCGCCGCCTCGGCGAACAGCAGCAGGTTGAGGTCGTCGTACGGCCAGTCGGGCAGCGACACTTCGGTGGGCACCAGGCCGAGCGCGCGCAGTTGGGCTAGCGCGGCGCGGTCCAGCTCGGTGGCCGTCGCGTCCTTCATCCAGCCGGGGAAGTAGCCGACTTTCAAGCCCTTGATGGATGCAGCCGCGTCGTAGTCCAGGTGCGCGGCCACGCTGGCGCTGTCGCCCGGATCGGTGCCGCGGATGGCGTCGAGCACCAGCAGGGTGTCCTCCACCGAGCGGGCGATGGGGCCGAGCTTGTCCATCGTCCAGCACAAGGTCATGGCGCCGGTGCGCGGCACGCGGCCGTAGGTGGGGCGCAGGCCGGTGGTGCCGCAGCGCATGCATGGGCTGATGATGCTGCCCTGGGTTTCGCTGCCGATGGCGAACGCCACCAGGCCGGCCGCGGTGGCCGAGGCCGGGCCGGCGCTGGAGCCGGAGGCGCCTTCCTGCAGCAGCCAGGGGTTCATGGTCTGGCCGCCGAACCAGATGTCGTTGAGCGCCAGCGCGCCCAGGCTCAGCTTGGCCAGCAGCACGGCGCCGGCCTCGTTGAGCTTGCGGGTGACCGCGCCGTCGTCCTTCGGCACGCGGTGGCGGAACGGCTCGGCGCCGTAGGTGGTGGGGATGCCGGCGGTGTCGAGCAGGTCCTTCGCGCCCCACGGGATGCCGTGCAGCGGGCCGCGGTAGTGGCCGGCGGCGATCTCCTTGTCGGCCTGCGCGGCCTGCGCCAGCGCGTGCTCTTCGCACAGCGTGATGACGCAGCGCAGCTGCGGGTCGAAACGCTTCAGGCGTTCAAGATAGATCTTCGTCAGGCGGGTGGAGGTGAGCTTGCGTGCGCGGATCCACGCGCCGAGCTGGGCGACGGAGGCGAAGGCGATGTCCTCGTCCTTCGCCGGCAGCGGCGTGGCCGCCACCTTGGACGGCACGAAGCGATCGTGCGCGGGCCCGACGTGCGCGCGGCCCATCGCCGGGAACCAGGTGGTGGCCGGCGCCAGCCCGTCTTCCAATGCCACCTTGCGCGGGCCGGTGCGGCGCTCCAGCAGCGCGGCCATGGAGGTAGGCCAGTTGGCCACAGCCATCTCGCGCTGCGCCTCGGTCATGCTCACCTGCGCCAGCTTCTCCGCCTC
>DATJJM010000057.1:0-2274 GCA_035492535.1 Acetobacteraceae bacterium
GCCCGAGCCGGTGGATGTGATCTGGACGTCGCAGAACTACCACGACCTGCACGATCCCTTCATGGGCTCGCCCGACATGGCCAAGCTCGACAAGAGCCTGTTCGATGCGCTGAAGCCTGGCGGCACGCTGATCGTGCTCGATCACGCCGCCGCCGATGGCACGGGCGTGAGCAAGACGAACGATTTGCATCGCATCGATCCTGCCGCGGTGAAAAGCGAACTCGCTGCCGTGGGTTTCCAGTTCGACAGCGAAAGCGATGCGTTGCGCAATCCTGCCGACGATCACAGCAAGGGCATCCGCGATCCCTCCGTCAAGGGCAACACGGATCGCTTCATCTACAAGTTCCGCAAACCCTGAGGCTAAGAGCCTGTTCACGATCTCCGGCGCATCACCGTCCCCCTGCTGCGCGCCTTCATTCGAACGACGAAGGCGCGCAGTGGCGCCGGCCTAGGCGCGCGGCTGGGCTGAAAGCATACTGATCTCCTCCCGCATGCCGCGGTCCCCTGGAGATTCCCCGTGCAACATCGTCAACTTGGCGCCACCGGTCCCCGCGTTTCCGCCCTTGGTCTTGGCTGCATGGGCATGTCCGGCATGTATGGCCCGTCGGACCGCGCCGAAAGCGTCGCCACCATCCACGCTGCGCTCGATGCCGGCATCGACCTGCTCGACACCGGCGACTTCTATGGCATGGGCCATAACGAAATGCTGATCGGCGAGGCGCTGAAGAACGTGCCTCGCGACAAGGTTCTGATCAGCGTGAAATTTGGCGCCTTGCGCGATCCGGGCAATGGCTGGGGCGGCAATGACACGCGCCCGGCCGCGGTGAAGAATTTCCTCGGCTACACGTTGCAGCGGCTGGGCGTGGACCATATCGACGTCTATCGCCCCGCCCGGCTGGACCCCAACGTGCCGATCGAAGACACCATCGGTGCCATCGCCGACATGGTGAAGGCAGGCTATGTGCGCCATATCGGCTTGTCGGAAGTGGGCCCGGAAACGATTCGCCGTGCTGCTGCCGTGCATCCGATCGCGGATCTGCAGATCGAATACTCGCTGATCTCGCGCGGCATCGAAGACGCCATCCTGCCCACCTGTCGCGAACTGGGCATCGGCATTACCGCCTACGGCGTGCTGTCGCGCGGACTGATCAGCGGGCATTGGGACAAGGACAGTGCGCGCAAGGGCGATTTCCGCGCCATGAGCCCGCGCTTCCAGGCCGGCAATGTCGATCACAATCTCGCGCTGGTGGAAGCCTTGCGTGACATCGCCGAGAGGAAGCAGGTGTCCGTTGCCCAGCTCGCCATCGCCTGGGTCGCGGCGCAGGGTGAGGACATCGTGCCGCTGGTGGGCGCACGTCGCCGCGACCGCTTGCAGGAAGCGCTGGGATCGCTCGATGTGTCGTTGAGTGCGGACGACCTGGCCACCATCGAGGCCGCCGTGCCAAAGGGTGCGGCAGCCGGCGATCGTTATGCAGCGGCGCAGATGGCGCACCTGGATAGCGAACGCCCGCACTGAGGATTTTTGTGGGAGCGCACCCTGTGCGCGACTCAACCTTGCGCTGAGGCCGGGCCCGTCGCGCGCAGGGTGCGCTCCCACAGAGGAATCCGAACCGAATCGCCACCGGCCTATACTCGTTTCACCGATCCGAACCATCGAGAGCCGACCATGGGATTTCTGCAGGATCCTCCGCAGCTCGCTCATCCGTATCGTGACGATCCACTCTTCCGCGCCATGTTGCGCCGCGCGCTGCCACCAGCGCGGCTGGCGGCCATCGAGGCCGATCTGCAGGCGCTGGGCGATTACGCGTTGATGGAATGGCATCGTGCGTGCCGCAGCACGCGTCGCAAGCCTGTGCTGACCCAATGGGATGCCTGGGGCAACCGCATCGATCGCATCGAACTCACCGAGGCCTGGCAGGAAGGTCCCCACATAACGACTGAACATGCCGTGCTCGCATCCGGCCATGAAGCGCACGAGCATGCGCGGCTGGAGGAGTTCGCGCGCGTCTACCTGTATCACGTGGCCAGCGAGTTCTACAGCTGCCCGCTGGCGATGACCGACGGCGCGGCCACCGCGCTCAAGGCTTCCGGCAACAAGGCGTTGATCGAACGCGCGCTGCCGCACCTGCTCAGCCGCGATGCATCCACGTTCTGGCTAAGCGGCCAGTGGATGACCGAGAACGCCGGCGGTTCGGACGTGGGCCATACCGAAACCGTGGCGCGCCAGGATGCATCGGGACAATGGCGTCTGTACGGACGCAAGTGGTTCAGCTC
>DATJJM010000058.1:0-6925 GCA_035492535.1 Acetobacteraceae bacterium
CGCGAGCTCATGATCTTCGGGAAATGCGCTCTTGCCATCGACCGTTGTCATGACAGGGCTTTGCAACAGCTCGGCCAGCCTCACCAACTCGTCGCTCGCTTCGGCGTACAGCACGCCCTGACCGGCGAGAATCACCGGACACGCCGCATCCACCAGCAGCCGCGCCGCATCCTCTACGTCATCCGTATCCGGCACCGATTTCGTCGCCCGCATCGGCACGTGGTTGAGCGCATCGCCGCCGATATCCAACGCCAGCAGATCGCGCGGCAATTCCAGCATCACCGGTCCGGGTCGCCCGTTCTTCAACTGGCTGAACGCGCGCCGCATCGCTGCCGGCACCTGCTCTGGCACGATCACATGCTCGACCTGCTTGGTCACGGACGCGTAGGTGCGGCTCGCATGGAACATCGGAAACACCTGCGCCTGCTCGCGTGCATGCCCGAGCGGCAGGAACAGCACCGGCACTGAATCGGAAAATGTCGTGGCAATGCCGGGAAATGCATTTTCCGCCCCGGGCCCGTATTGCATGGCGAACACGCCGGGCGGACGCCCGTTGGTGACGCGCGAGTAGCCATCCGCCATATCGACGCCAACCCGCTCCTGCCGGCAGATGATCGGGCGCAGGCCACCGGCCACCGCCGTCTCGATCACCGAAGTCGTCGGGAAGCAGAACAGCGTGGTCACGCCTTCGCGCTTCAGGATCTCCACCACGGCTTCATCGGCGCGCATTGTTCCCTCCCTACATGCTGTCGCGAGAGCCTATGCATCAGTCGCCCGACCCGTCTACAGTCGGGTTAACGAACAGGGAGCCTGGAATGACGTCCACGATTTCGGCGATCGGTCGCCGCCATATTCTTGGCGCGGGCATTGCCGCTACGGCGGCGGCTGCCTTGCCGCGGCGCGTGCGTGCCGCCGACAAGCCGATCCGCATTGGCGTGCTCACCGACATGACAGGCCCCTATGCCGCCAACACAGGACCCGGCTCGGTCCTCGGCGCGCAGATGGCAGTCGAAGATTTCAAGCGTGACCATCCAGACATCAAGGTCGAAATCGTCTCGGCGGACTTCCAGCTCAAGCCCGACGTCGCGCTGTCCATCGCCAACGACTGGTACAACAATGGCGTTGACGTGGTGACCGACGTGCCGCTGTCCTCCGCCGCGTTCGCCATCGGCGACCTGGCGAAGCAGAAGGACAAGGTGGCGATCTTCACCGGCGCCGCCTCGGCCGATATCACCGGCACGCATTGTGGGCCAAACCACATCCACTGGGTGCACGACACCTGGTCGATGTCGCACGGCGTGGTCGATGCCACCATCAAGGAAGGCGCCGATACCTGGTTCTTCATCACGGCTGACTATGCCTTCGGACATTCGTTGCAGAAGGATGCGGCCAGTTTTGTGACCGCCGCGGGCGGCAAGGTCCTGGGACAGGCGCAGATGCCGTTCCCCGGCACCACCGACTTCTCGTCCGCCTTGGTGCAGGCGCAGGCGAGCGGTGCCAAAGCGATTGGCCTCGCCAACGGCGGCTCCGACACGGTGAACTGCATCAAGCAGGCCTCAGAATTCGGCATCCCCCAGAAGCAGAAGGTCGCCGGCCTGCTGTTCCTGATCCACGATGTGCATGGCGTCGGCCTGCAACAGGCGCAGGGCGTGCTGCTGAACGAGGCGTTCTACTGGAACCTGAACCAGGGCACGCGCGATTTCGGCAAGCGCTATTCAGCGCGCTTCAACGGGGTGATGCCTGGCGCCGGTCACGCCGGGCAGTATTCCGGCGTGACGCATTACCTGAAGGCTGCCGCTGCCCTGGGGCCGGACAAGGCGATGGCCAGCGGTCGCGCCGCGGTCGATCAAATGAAGGCGATGCCGGTCGATGATCCGCTGTTCAAGGGCAAGGTGCGGATCGATGGACGCATGGTGCACGACATGTACCTGTTCCAGGTCAAGTCGCCTGCCGAGTCCAAAGAGCCTTGGGACTACTATAAGCTGCTTCGCACAATCTCGACGGACGAGGCGTTTCGGCCGCTCAATCAAGGTGGATGTCCATTGGTCCGCAGCTAGGAGCAACAATGATGCAAGGCCTGATGCAGCAACGGCCATTGCTGATTTCGTCGCTGCTCGATTATGCCGAGCGCTATCATGCGGGTACCGAGATCGTCTCGCGCCCGCTGGAAGGTCCACTGCATCGCGGCAACTGGGGCAGTATCGCCGCGCGCGCCAAACGCGTTGCCAATGCGCTGCGCAGGCTTGGTGTGAGCCAGAGCGAGCGTATTGCGACACTCGCCTGGAACAACCATCGACACCTGGAGATCTACTTCGGCGTCACCGGCAGTGGTGCCATCCTCCATACCGTGAACCCACGGCTGTTCCCTGATCAGGTGCGCTATATTCTCGCAGATGCCGAGGCGAGCCACGTGTTCTTCGACCTCACATTCGCACCGCTGGTCGAGCAGCTTGCGCCAAAGCTGCCCAGCGTGCGCGGTTACGTTGCGCTCTGTGCGCGGGATGAACTGCCCGCGATCTCCGTTCCCAACCTGCTGTGCTACGAAGATCTGCTGGCTGCCGAGAGCGACGATTTCGACTGGCCGGTGTTTGATGAGAACCTCGCATCGGCGCTTTGCTATACCTCCGGGACGACAGGCAACCCCAAAGGCGTGCTGCAGAGCCATCGGTCCGCGGTGCTGCACAGCTTCTGCCTGATGTCGACCGACACGATGGCGATCTCGGTGCGTGATTCGTTGCTTCTGTGCGCTCCGCTGTTCCACGTGAACTGCTGGGGCATTCCGTTCGCCGCCGCCGGCACCGGGGCGAAGATCGTGCTGCCCGGCATGAAGCTGGACGGTGCCAGCCTGTTCGAGTTGATCCGCGACGAGGGCATCACTTTCTGTGGCGCCGTGCCGACGGTGTGGCTGAACCTGTTCGCCTGGATGGAGCAGAACCTCAACACCACTGACCAGCGGCATCTGAAACTGAAGCGTGTTCTGTCCGGTGGTACCGCCGTGCCGCAGGTGGTGATCGAAAAGGCGCATGCGTATTTCGGCGCGACCATGCTGCACGCCTGGGGCATGACGGAACTGAGTCCGCTCGGCACCTGCGGCAGCCTGTTGCCGCGTCATGTCGGGCTCGATCTGGAACAGCGGATGCCGGTGCATCTGACACAAGGCCGAACGGTCTTTGGTGTCGATGTCCGTGTCGTCGATGACGACGGCCGGGAACTGCCTCGCGATGGTCATTCGATTGGCGAGATCCAGGCACGTGGCAACTGGGTGCTGTCCAGCTACTTCCGGGGCGCCGGTGGCAAGGTGGTCGATGATGACGGCTGGTTCCGCACCGGCGATGTGGCGCACATGAATGCCGATGGCTTCATCACCATCACCGATCGCGCCAAGGATGTTATCAAGTCCGGCGGTGAGTGGATCAGCTCGATCGAGATCGAGAACCTCGCCGTCAGTCACCCCGGCGTTCTGGAGGCCGCCGTGATCGCCGCGCGCCATCCCCGCTGGCAGGAACGTCCTCTGCTGCTGATCCATCGCAAGCAGGGCGCTGAGGTCACCAAGGAGGAACTGCTCGCGTTCCTCTCGAGCAAGATCGCGAAGTGGTGGATGCCGGACGATGTGGTGTTCGTGGACGAACTTCCGCACACCGCGACCGGCAAGGTGCTGAAGACGCGCTTGCGCGAACAGTACGCGGGGTGGCTGGAACGCGCGTGATCTATGCAACCACCCGCTCCCGGATGATTCCCTCCGGCAGCGCGCGCATGATTACCAGCAGCAGAACGCTCACCAGCAGTTCCCGCACCGCGGCCACCTGAGCCGGCTCCAGGAAAGGCATAAGCGGTGCGGCAAACCGCGTGCCTTCCAGCACCGCCACGATCAGGACTGCGCCGAGCACGGCCCCGGCATTGTTCCCAACGCCTCCTGCCACCAGAGCCAGGATGATGTTCAGTGTCAGCAACGGTGCAAAGATGTCCGGCGCCACATACGACGTCTCATGTGCATACAGAGCTCCTGCGATACCCAGCACCGCCGCTCCCACGGCGAATGCCTTCACCTTGAACGCCACGACATGCTTGCCCGCGACCGCCGCCACGTCCTCGTCGTCGCGGATCGCCCGCAGCACGCGCCCGAACGGCGATCGCCCGATCCGCTGCAGCACCACGAACACCGCTGCCAGCACCACGACGACAATCCCCAGGAACATCAGGTTGAACTGCTGCGGCGATAGAATGCCGCGCCACGGCCCGGGAATGCCCGCGATCCCATCGGATCCATTCGTCAGCCAGATCTCGTTGGCGGCCGCGATGCGCACGGATTCCGAAAACCCGAGCGTGACGATCGCAAGGTAATCTGCCCGCAGCCGCGCAGTGATCAGCGCCACCGCGGCGCCGGTGATCGCGGCAGCCACCGCCGCCGCTGCCACCCCCAGCGGGATCGCCACTCCGGCCTTGGTCAGCAGCGCGGTCGCATACGCACCTACGGCGAAGAAGCCAGCCAACCCGAGGTTGACCATCCCCGCCATGCCCCAGGTCAGGTTCACCCCCAGCGCCATCAGCGCATAGATCCCGGCGCTGATCGCCATCGCCGTGAGATACGCCAGCATCAGGCGATTGCGTCGGCGAGCGCGGTCATGCTCGGCACCAGCAGGTCCGGCTGATGCGGCGTGGCACCGAACGGTCTCTGTCGCCGATCGATGAATGCTGTCCGCATCCCCGCCGACTTCGCGCCCACGCAATCGAACGCGTGGTTCGCGATGAACAGCACCTGATCCATCCGCACGCCGACAATCTCCGCAGCCTTGGTGTATGTGGCGACGTGCGGCTTGAACGCATTGGCCACAGCCACCGAGATTGCCTGCTCGAACGCTACCCCATGATGCTGCTTCGCTTTCTCCAGCATGTCCGGATCGCCATTCGACAGCACCACCAACCGGTATCGCGCACGCAGCCTGTCAAGCGCTGCAGGCACCTCGGGAAACGGACGCAGCCGCACGATGGCGTCTACCAGCGCTCGCACTTCATCCATTGTGTAGCTGATGCCGGCGCGATCCATCACATGGGCAACGGAACGCTCGCCGATCTCGCGGTACGGCGTGTGCTCCTTGCCGAGCAGCGCGTCGATCATCGAGTTCTCGAAATGCATCCGCCGCCACCATGTGACGAATGAGTTCGGTTTGCCCTGCCAGCCCTTCGTACGCAGGAACGGCGTTGCTACCTCCACCAGCCCTGTCTGCATATCGACGACCGTGCCGTACTGATCGAACATGCACACCTTGATCGAGGCTTTCAGCTCTTCCGCAGTCATGCTGCCCTCCCTCAATACGCCCGAGCCCCCAGGATGCCGCGCGGCCGGAAGCTCAGCACCAGCAGGATCGCAATGAACCCCACCACGGTGCGGTAGTCCGGTGGCAGCACCAATTGCGATAGCTCCTCGGCGACGCCGACGGTCAGCGCGCCGACCACCGCGCCAGGGATGCTGCCAAGTCCGCCCACCACCGCCGCGGCAAATATCGCGAGGATCGCCCGAAACCCGGTCAGCGGATCGATCGAGGTATCCAGCCCCAGCAGCATCCCACCCAGCCCAGCAAGGCCCATGGCGATGAAGTTGACGATCTGCCCGATGCGATCGCCGTCGATGCCCTTGATCGATGCCAGGGTCGGATTGTCCGCCACCGCGCGCATCGCCTTGCCCAGTCGCGTAAACCCGAGGAACGCGAACAGCGCGCCCACGGCCACCACCGAAATCGCCAGGTCCTCTAGTTGCTGCGGTCCGACCCGCAGGCCGCCGAATCGCCAGTCGCGCGTGATCGGCAGATCGTAGTCACGCAGCGAGCTGCCGAAGCCCAGCCGCACCACGTTTTCCAGCGCAATCGTCAGCGCCACCGAAGCGATTGTCGTGGTGATCAGTCCTGATGGCCGCAACGGCCGCAACACCACGGTATCGCTGATCACCCCGATGATGCCCGCCACCACAAACGCCATGACCGCGGATGGAACCAGTGGCCATCCGAGCCACACATTCGCGCAGTACCCGGCAAACGCGCCGATGGTCGCATGCGACGCGACGGAGAAATTCGGAAACCGGAGCACCGCATAGATGGCGGTGAGGCCGATGGCAGGCGTCGTCAGGATCGCCCCTGCCATCACGCCATTCAGCACCAGCTGCGCAATCTCGGTCAGCACCCTTGTGTCAGGCGACTTCGATGAACTTGAACGCGCCGTTGTCCACGCTGTTGAAGCGGAACTTGCAGTCCAGGATGTCGCCGATCTCGGTGAAGGTGCACGGTCCGCTGGCTCCGGAGTACTTGATGTCCTTGCCGGCCTTCAGCGCCGCCAGCCCATCCACGGCCGTATAGACCACCGTGCCGTTGCTGTTGGTGATCGTGCGTACGTTGTCGCGGAGCGCCGTGCCGGTGGCCTCGCCTGCCCTGGCGATCGTCAGAGCCACGATGCTGATCCAATCCGTCGCCTGCGCTTCGTATGAATCGGGCGTTGCGATGCCCAGCCGCTTCACGGCCGCCGCATAGGCCGGCGAATTCAGGTCCGCCGACGGCTGCGCCGTGATGACCCCCTGTGTCACCTCTTTCGGAAGCTGACCCAGACTCTTTTCGGTGAGCGCGTAGGACTGCGTGAACTTTCCGCCGTCATAGCCTGCCCGGTAAAGATCCCGCAGCACCACCGCGACATCCGGCGCATAGCCGTTCAGATACAGCATGTCGGGCTTTGTCTTCAGCGCCTGGTCCACCTCCGACCGGTAGCTCGTCTTGTCCTTGTCGTAGACCAGCGAGCCCGCCACCTCGACGCCCTTTGGCGTCAGTGTCGCGGTCAGGTATTTCCGCGTCGGCTCGGCGAATGGCGCCTGGATGGCAAGGATGAACACGCGCTTCGCACCATGCCGGATGATGAAATCGGCATGCTTCGTCGCCTGCAGCTC
>DATJJM010000059.1:0-4615 GCA_035492535.1 Acetobacteraceae bacterium
TGCGGCGCTTCGATCGGGACGTACTGGCGGCGCCCGGCGTGACACACGTGATCGTACTGCTCGGCACCAACGACATGCGCAATCGCTGGGCGAAGCCCGAGGAAGAGGTGACAGCCAACCAGATGATCGCCGGACTGAAGCAGATGGCGCTGCGGGCGCAGGGACGCGGCATCAAGATCTTCGCCGGCACGCTGACGCCGTTCGAGAACGAGACGTTCCTGATGGGTGCCTGGACACCGGAGCGCGAGGCTGTGCGGCTTGCCGTGAATGACTGGATCCGTGGCAGCGGCGCGTTCGACGCCGTGGTGGATTTCGATGCTGGTATCCGCGACCCGGAACGTCCGGCGCGCATGCTGCCGATATACGATTGTGGCGATCACCTGCATCCGAGCGATCTCGGTTACAATCGGATGGGCGACATCATCGACCTCTCGCTATTCGATTCCCCCCGTTGACTTGTTCTGCTGCGACGCCGCAAAGTTCTGCACGGTCGCGTGGCTGGGGGGCGCGGTCGCACAAGAACAGGAGGGGGACTTTGCGCAATATACTCAATATACTGCTCGCTGCCGTTGGAGTTGTTGTCATCGCGCATGCCGCCTCGGCAGCGACGGTCGGCCCGGTCACTGACCCGCTGGGCGTGATTCGCATCGCCAAGGGCGCGCCGATCCAGATCGGAGCGTATTGGGTGCTGTCCGGCGCCGATACGGCGCTGGGGCTTGACGAGAAGCGCGGCGTGGAAATCGCCTTCAAGGATGTTGGCGGCAAAGTGTTGGGCCACCCGCTGAAGTTGAATGCGGAGGATGATGGTTGTAACGCGGAAGGCGGCCAGACCGCGGCAACCAAGCTGGCAGCCAATCCGCAGACGGTGATCGTGCTCGGACCTGCGTGCTCTTCGGCGGCAACGCCGGGCGCACCTATTCTGTGGCAGCAGGGCATCGTCAATATCTGCACGGCTTGCACCGCGCCCGCGCTCACCGCTTCGACCCGTAAGCCGGAATATGATGGCTTCGCCCGCACGGTGTTCAGCGATAGCGAGCAGGGCAAGGCCGACGCGACCTATGTGCATAACGTGATCAAGGCTGGGTCGGTGGTGACGATCCACGACGGCAGCCCGTATGCACAGCAGTTGCAGCAGGTGATGGCTGACAACTTCAAGAAGCTGGGCGGCAAGGTTCTGTCGCAGGAAGCGATCGCGCCGACGGACGTGGACATGCATCCGCTGCTGACGCGCATCGCCAGCGAGAAGCCGGACCTGATCTACTTCCCTGTGTTCACAGCGGCCGCTGCGCAAATCCTGCGCCAGGCGAAGGAGACGCCGGGCCTGGAGAAGACCAAGCTCATGGGTGGCGGTTCGCTGCTGTCCGCCGGATTCATCGAGGCAGCCGGTCCCTCGGTTGTTGGCTTCATCATCGGCTATCCCGACCTGTCGCCTGAGGCGATGGGCAAGGGCTATCCGAAGTTCGTCACCGAGTACAAGAAGGACTACGGCGAAGCGCCGATCTCCGGCTATCACGCCAACGCCTATGACGGAGCGATGCTGGCGATCAAGGCGATCGAGAAAGTCGCCAAGGCCGACAAGGACGGCAACCTCTACATCGGCAAGAAGGCACTGCGTGACGCGGTGTTCGCCGAGAAGTTCGAAGGAATCAGCGGACCGATCGCCTGCGACCAGTACGGCGAGTGCTCGCAGTTCAAGCCTTCCGTGCTGGAGTTCAACTCGGCGGATCCGAAGATTTTCGGCGTAGGGACGAACCCGAAGAAGATCTGGCCGTAGGTGGCTGGGACCGTCACTGTCAGCGGGCCATGGCGCACAGCCATGGCCCGTTTCAATGCGGTCGATCTGGTTCTATGGATCCTGCGCGTCGGCGTGCTGGCGGTGGTGGTGGTTGGCACGATCGCAACGCTGATCGCCGACCGCTACACTGCCGCGCAGTGGTTCGACTTCGTCATGTTCGGCCTGACGATTGGCAGCATCTACGCGCAGATCGCACTGGGCTACACGATGGTCTACGGCGTGCTGCGGCTGATCAACTTCGCGCACGGCGATATTGTGATGACCGGTGCGTTTGCCGGCTACTTCGTCGCAACGCCGCTGGACCGGTCGGGCTTCCTTGACGCGCATCCGGTGCTGGGAATGGGCGCGATCCTGGCGGTGGCGATCATCACGTCCACATCGATCGCGGTGCTGACCGAGCGGATCGCCTACCGTCCGTTCCGCCGCGTGGTAGGACTGGCTCCCCTGATCTGCGCCATCGGCGTGTCATTCTTCCTGGAGCAGACGTTCCGCGGGATGTTCGGCTCCGCGGTCAAGTCCTATCCGTCGCCGTCCTGGCAGCGCGCGACATTCGCCGTCGGCGGATTCAACGTGCCGCGAGTCGATGTGCTGGTGATCGGCCTGGCGCTGGTGTTCATGGGTGTACTCTATCTGATCGTGCAGCGGACGAAGATGGGCACGGCGATGCGCGCGGTGGCCGAGGACGGCGAGGCTGCAGCGCTGATGGGCATCGACGTGAACAAGGTGGTGGTGTTCACCTTCATCCTTGGTGGCGCGATGGCCGGCATCGCCGGCGTGTTCTATGCGTTCGTCTACAAGCAGGTGTACTTCTTCATGGGGTTCACGCCCGGCATCAAGGCGTTCGGGGCTGCGGTGCTCGGCGGTATCGGCAATATTCCGGGTGCGATGCTCGGTGGGTTCTTCCTGGGTATGGTCGAATCGGTGGGACCGACATTGTTCCTCGACGGCCTGGGCATCCCTGCTCCCTATCAGTTGCGCGACCTGATCGCGTTCACCTTGCTGATCATGGTGCTGATCTTCCGGCCGCAGGGCCTGCTTGGTGAGCGCATGGCGAGGAAGCGGGCATGATGCGTCGCGCCGTGCTGATCGGCCTCGCGTTCGGCGCCGGTGCCGTGCACATCGCCATCGTGGGCGTGCTGCTGATGCTGCACCAGCGCTGGATCGTCATCGATGTGATGACGCTGGGGCAGGCGGCGCTGTTCCTGATCGCGGGAGGTGCCGGCGCGATGGCCGGGCGGCCGCTGACCGGGCTGGTCGCCGGTGCCGCGGCGGCCGTGCCGGTCGCGGCACTGGCCATCATCATGAATACGGTGCCGCTGCAATGGATGTTCATTGCCTTGTCGAACGACCTGTTCCAGATGCTGACGCTGGGGCAAGGGCTGGCGAGCGGCTGCATCATCCTGATCGGCGGTGGAGCTCTGGCCGGCTTGCTGGGAGCCCTATGGAGGACGGCTCCGGCGCTGTTGCGCCGGGCGATCGGACCCGGGCTGATCGCAGTGACCGTGGCCGGCGTATTCCAGGAACTCATCCAGCTCATGCTGCAGAACTACGAAGGACCGGTCAGCGACCTTCGCGAATTCATCTATACATGGGAGGGTCTCAGCCCCCAGGGTGCGCTGACGATATTCCTGGTGGTGGCCGCGTGCAGCGAGATCTTTGGCTCGATCTGGCGGCGCCGGGCGGCGCGGCTGGAAGTGCGCGATCACCGGCGCGAACGGCTGGTATGGGCCGGGCTGGCGTTGGCCGCGCTGGTGCTGCTTCCCGCCGTGGCCGGTTCCTATGTCGGCCAGGTGCTGATGCTGGTCGGTCTATACATTCTGATGGGCATGGGGCTGAACCTGGAGGTTGGCCTCGCCGGGCTGCTGGACCTGGGTTTCGTGGCGTTCTTCGCGGTGGGGGCGTATTCGACGGCGCTGATGACGGCAGACTCGCCGCACGCCTTGATGCATCTGACCTACTGGGAGGCAATGCCGATCGCGGTGCTGCTGTCGATCGGTGTCGGCGTGCTGTTCGGCTTGCCGGTGCTGGGCGTGCGCGGCGACTACCTGGCCGTTGCGACGATGGGGCTTGGCGAGATCGTGCGGGTGATCGTGCAGTCGGACTTTGCCGCGCCACTGCTCGGCGGTGCCCAGGGCATCCTGCAAATCCCCAAGCCCAGCCTGGGGAATGTCCTGCTCGGCAATCCGGTGGCACTGTTCTACCTGACGCTGGTTGCTTCCGCAGTAGCGGCGTTCGTCGCCTGGCGGCTGGAGAATTCGCGATTGGGCCGCGCCTGGATGGCATTGCGCGATGATGAGGATGTGGCCCAGGCCCTGGGCATCAACCTGGTGCGCTCGAAGCTGCTGGCCTATGGGCTGGGTGCGGCATTCGCCGGGCTGGCAGGGTCGATCTTCGCCACGATGCTGAGCTCGGTCTATCCGTCGAGCTTCCAGTTGCTGATATCGATCAACGTGCTGGCGCTGATCATCGTCGGTGGCATGGGCAGCCTGCCCGGCGTGGTGCTGGGATCGATCGCGCTGATCGGCTTGCCCGAACTGCTGCGCGAATTCGGCGAATACCGCTACCTGTTCTATGGCGCCGTGCTGATCGTCATGATGCGTTTGCGGCCGGAAGGATTGTGGCCATCCGATGTGCGCCAGCGCGAGTTGCACGCCACGGATGAAACGGTCGCGCTGGACGCCGGGACTGACGCATTGCCGGCACAGCCACGATGACCACACTGCTCCAATGCAACAATGTCACCATGCGTTTCGGCGGCCTGGTGGCGATCGGTGGCGTCGATCTGGCAGTCGAGGAGAACACAATCCATAGCGTGATCGG
>DATJJM010000060.1:0-20674 GCA_035492535.1 Acetobacteraceae bacterium
ACGCAGGTAGTCGAAGAACAGCGTCTCGGCGCAGCGCTTGCCCTCGTCGTAGCAGGCGCGCGGCCCCAGCGTATTGACGTTGCCGCGGTAGTCCTCGGTCTGCGGATGCACCGTCGGATCGCCGTAGATCTCGGACGTGGACGCTTGCAGGATCTTCGCCCCGACCCGCTTGGCCAGACCCAGCATGTTGATCGCGCCGATCACGCTGGTCTTGGTCGTCTGCACCGGATCGTACTGGTAATGAATGGGCGAGGCGGGACAGGCCATGTTGTAGATCTCGTCCACCTCCACATGCAGCGGGAAGGTGATGTCGTGGCGCATGGCCTCGAAATGCGGATCGCCGATCAGGTGGGCGATATTGTCCTTGCGGCCGGTGAAGTAGTTGTCCACGCACAGCACGTCATTACCGTCGCGGAGCAGTTGTTCGCACAGGTGGGAGCCGAGGAAACCAGCGCCACCGGTGACCAGAACACGTTTGCGGGTGAGTCTCATGGCCGCTGATACACCATAAATCCCAGGATCGCGTCCATCATTGCCTTCCGTCCGTCACTCCAATTTGACCGCCCCAAACACCTGCAGACACAGGACCCGGTGCCAGTCACGTTGCAACCACCGTCACAGATATAACTGCCTCAGTTCCGTATCCAACATTATTTCCGATAACGAACCTATATCGGAATCGTATAATACAGTTCAAATAACAGCTATCGAGATCATTCGACTGTGCATGCCAAAATCCGCAGAACAGGTCACTATACTGGTTACGGAGATAAGATCGACGAGTCCGGATCTCGGTCCGACTTCAGGCCCGTCAATGCTGATTGATCGCTCGAATGCTGCCCCACATGCCAGCACACGCGCTGATGTCGCTGAACCCGTTCCGCGAAGGATCACCTTTGCCTTTCAAGATGTGGCCACCAGTGGCAGAGTTGCCCGAGCCGTCGGAGGTTACTTACTATCCCCGAACGAAATCGCATTTTTCCGGCAGCCGCTACTGTCAATAATCACAGCCCCGCGCAGGTATAACCGCGTCGCCGTCCTAACTGGTTGCTGGTGAACTCGATCAGATCGGTCAGCCGCGGGTGATCAGACCTTGACGCCGCGACGAACCGAGGAAGCTCAACCGGTTGCTGGGTTCCGACCACTGAACAACCACGACGTCGTGTTCGAACGCACTGTCTGGGTCACATACACGGCAGCGCAATGGTCGCCCGGACAGGCCGCCGTCACGTCTCCCGCAACACTGTGGTTAAGGTACCCGCGGCGCGCCCCCGAGGCCACGCCGAGCGAAATGATGGCCAGCAAAATGAGTACAACGGTACTCGTTAAGGACGCGGCGGACGCGGACCGTCCATTTAACCCTGGTTCATCAGGAAACTCACGAGACCGTGAATCTGCCCCCTGTGAGGTCGCCAGTGGCCACTTATTCTGGAATGGACGAGTCCATCCGCGTGGCCTAGGTTACCTTTGACGGATGGAGCATTGACGTCGGTCCTACGGAGCGCCGGGTTATTCTGCACTCCAATTATTCCGAGACGATGGTGATCTAGCGGTGGCCTGGGATCGGCGTACGGAGCGCGGCTTGTCCAGACTTATGATCAGGGTCTGAATCGAAGAAGGCGCCGGCAGGGCCAGGAGGATCTGCACCCGTGTCAAATGAGTTGATCGGCCCCAACCGCAGGCAGGATCCGCTGAGCATTTCGAGCCGTCCCCGGCGGCCCACAATCCTATTGGCGGACGACCACGAGATTTTACTCGATATGTTGCGCCGTCTGCTCGAGCCGGAGTTCGACGTGATCGCGGAGGTGAAAGACACCGCGACGTTGCTGCGGGTTGCCCCCCAACTTCAGCCCGACATAGCGGTGATCGACATGATCATGCCCGGTGTCACGGGGCTCGAGGCTGGGCGCGAACTCCATCTGAAAATGCCGGAGCTCAAGCTCGTCTATTTGACGATGGAAAATAACCGGTCCCTCGCCGCTACGGCGTTTTCGACCGGGGCGTCGGCATTCCTCTCGAAGACGTGTTCGGCCACAGAATTACAGCAAGCAATCCGGATTGTGGCCGGCGGTGGGCGATACCTCACAGCAGACATCGCAGATGGCAACGTCGAGGAGTTGCTGGTCCCTCTCCACGATGATTTCACCACGCAGCTTTCAACGCGCGAATTGGAAGTTCTCCAGCTCTTGGTCAGTGGGCTTCCCATGAAATCTGTCGCACGGCGCCTGGGCATCACACCGCGGACGGTCGCATTTCACAAATACCGTGCGATGAAGATGCTCGGCCTTAAAGGCAATGCCGAACTCGTCGACTTCGCCATACAGCACGGTTTGCTGCGCAGCCGGGCCTTTACGGTTGCGTCGAACTTGTACGGAGGTGCCATGTTGAGCCGGAGCAGGTGACAGGCGCCGTCAGGGCACAGAACGCGCGAAGGTCAGTGCCATCTGCTCCAGGACGCTGGCGAGACCTCGCGAAAGGCGGGTCGCCAGATCCCTCTCTAGCTGAACGGTCAGAACCCGCTCGCCGTGCGTCAGGAAATGAAGATGGACGCTGATCGGAGCCTGACGCGCATCGAGCCGCCGCTCGGAGGGAGGCTCGAGACTGGACCATGCGGCTGGCGTCCGCATCTCGCACCTTCCTTCGGTTGGGTTAGATACGAGGGCCTGCATCGGCCGACTGGGAATATTGACAGGTCCGATTCGAAAATGGCTACTTTAAAAGGTACCAATTGAAGACCTACGAATGTATACGCCACCGGACGGTGCCATGATCGTCGCCCGAGTGAAATGCACGAAATGACAGCAGATGGTCGACGAAACGATTTCCGCGCTATCCCCGATTGGAAGCTCAATGAGCCTGATCACGAGTGTAGGCCGATTTGGGGTTTCCTGCGTGTCCATGGAGACTTGTGCCTTGTTCCAGCACCAGCGGTGGTGTACTGCTCGCGTGAAACGCCCGCGCCTCTGCGAGTGAAAATGGCTCATACCTGTTCGATCGCCTCCAAGGCACTCGTCGCCGTTCTGTTATGCACAGGCATATTCTCTGATGCCTTTGCGGCTGAGCCGTTGCCGGGTTACGACCCAGGGCAGTACGGCACTCGCTTGGATGCCCCAAAGGGTATGCCTCCGGTTGGTTTGGCGGCGCCTGCTAAACCAGCCGGGCCGGCTCCCAACGCCGGCGATCCGGGCATTGCAGGCAACCTGAACCTGTCCATGCCGGACGTGACCTTCCGTAACCTGCTGACGAGGCTTCAGGCACCCGCACGTACAGCAGATCCGCTAGGTCAAAATTCTACGCCAGACACGACAACTTCGTACTCAGCATCGCAGCCTCCTCCAGGCCCGGCGCAGCATGATTTGGCAACGCCGACGAAGCTCCCATAGTCGTCGTTCACTGGCACCTGAAGGTAGCTGCCGACCTGCATCGCCTTAACACGCCGAGCCGAAATCGGCAGACACTGGAGGCGACCCTGCACCGGGGGCTTGGGGCTGGCAGGCGTGATATCTCGCCAAAGCATCGACTCACGCCGTACTTCAGCATCGCGATTGGCTATGAGCACTGGCTGCACCTGTAGCACGCTCCACAGGTGTCACGGCGGCGGACGACCAGATACGCTCAGGAAGGACTTCGGTGGTTTCGTAATCGGCGTGCAGTGACCAATGGGGAATTTCCCTTCGTTTGGCGAACACCAACCTCGCGTCTTCGATCGCGCGTTCCTGCGTTGGCGCCAGTATCTTCAGGTCGTCCTGACACGCATCGACTGGATGTCCTCTACTGTCGACAAGTCTTTTGAAGAAGCAGATTCTGTACAACTGGTTCATCGGCTATCTCCCACCGACAACCGAATGCCGCTGCCACATGCGCGCATTGATGTGAATCAAACCGCCCGTTCACAAGTTCGTGTTTCCATTCACCATAGGCCTTATCGAGTGCCTTTCAGCAGTCTCCAGAGATTCGGCGCCTACAGCCTGCTTGGTTCAGCGGTCAGCCGAGACCGTTCCGGGCGATGGCCAGAATGCCATTGAAAATCGCACTTGCGGAGGGTTAACTGGTTGCCGGCTTGTACGATGTGCATGGTTGTCAGTGACGCTTGGTTGAGGGATTCACGATGAATTTTCGCACGTTCTCTGCGGGACTGTTCGGTCTTCTGCTCCCTTCCTCGGTGCTCGCCGCGCCATTTTGCATCGAATCGCAGGCATTGCCGCCGCAATGTATGTATTATGATGCCGCTTCCTGCCAACGCGAAGCAACTCGGCAGCAGGCAGCCTGCTCAGTCAACGTTAAAGAGTTGCCATTGTCCAACAATGTTGGCCAATACTGCATGGTGACTTCCGGCGGGGTTTCGCAATGCTTCTATTCCGATCGCACCACATGCGCGGCAGACGCTACGCGCCAGCACGGCGTGTGCACCAACGCGCCGACTGTTGCACCGTCAGCGGCCCCAGATCCCTATGCGCCAATCGGTGGCCGCGGCTGACGGTTAGCGCAAAACTCCTGTAGCGGCGCGGCGATAACCACGACGCTACAGTCTGCCGGCAGCAGAGCAGCTAGCGGCAGGAGCTGGCAGATAGGTGATTCTGCCAATGCTGGGCATGCATGTGCATCGATAGTGTGCGTGGTGCCGCCGCCGCAGGGGAGACCTTCAGTGAAGAGCGCCTCTCAGGAGAGTGACGGATAGGTCGGACTGCCGTGGCAATGCACATCTTGGCTTCGCTGAACGATCTCAGCGGGGCGTGGGACGAGATTGCGCCCGAGGTTTCACACGGACAGTTGCATCGCACTGCCTCTGCTGGAGCAACGCAATACGTCGAAGCGCGTCATCATCGCTACTGAAACCCTGTATCACCACATACGTGCCATCATTCAAATGGCGGACAACCCAAAATGTTCGTCCCTTTCGTTTGATGCTGTAAGTCATATCAGCGCTCTGGCAGGATCGATCTTTCTTGTGAGCGGAATCGCAGATGGTATCAGGGCGGCATCGGAACCTAACCGCGCGCTTAAAAGCGAGGAGTCTCAGCGAAAAAAGGAGCGCAACAGTATCTTGTGTCACAAGCACTGATGCGCTCCAAAGGATAAATCTCTCGACCTCTCGATCTTGTCTGGATAGCCGAAATTCCAATCGGGCGATACCTGTCAGTACTGTCAGGCGCTATACGACATTTGTACGCCGCGGCTGCTGACGGTCATGAAATGGTGGCGGAGGCAGCTGAGACGCAGCAGACGCGGGCCGTGATGAAACGGACGACGGACCGCAGCCTTCCGTTCCTCGTGATGGGACACAGGGTGCGCCGTTTGCCACGCGGAACACCAGCCACGCAGACCACAGCCAAAGATCCGCTTTCAACAAACGTGCCCAGTGCCGAACCCTCGGCATCATTTTCTGATACAAGCAGCCACGTAGTCACGCACACACCCATTCGAGGCAACCATGGTCGCCAGAGCGTTTACAGGAATTCGAATGCTGTTGCTGGCCTGCCTCCCCGCGCTTGTGTCTGGCTGGCCGGCGGCGCAGGCGCAACCCGCCGTACGAAGCTTTGACGACGAATTCGACACGTTCACGCCTGGCGCGAAATGGGATTGGATCGCGACCAATTCGCCGCAGGGACGCGGTGGGCCCAAATGGGGAGAGTTAGGAAACCAATGGTGGACCAACCCGCAAAACTCCAACACGCCGATACGCGGCTTGTATTTCGCTTCCGATGGAATGCTTCACCTTGGCTTGCGGACGACGCCGCCCCGGTATCAGGCTTATATCGACAGCCACGCCGGCAAGCACTTGCCGTACGTCGGCGCCTTGCTGAACAACCAGCACCATGCCCTGCAGCGGTATGGCATCTACACGATCAAGGTCGCCGTAGACCGTGTTCCCGGCGTCGCATTTCTGTCTGATATCGAGGCCCACCCGATCGGTCCCTGGCCTCCAGAGATCGATCTGCTGATCTATACCGACGCCGATAATGTGCAGTGGGTGAAGTTCGCCATCCACATCAGCAATGCCGACAGCACAGTCTACAAGATGTCCTCCAAAGACGGCTTCGATCCCAGTACGCAGCACATTTACTCCTGGGATTGGGCGCACGACCACATTACGTTTTTTGTCGATGGGGCGCAGCAGTTTCGAACCGCGACGCCGAGCGGTAGCAGCTACCATAACCACCCGGTGTTCATGTACCTGGCGACCTACGCCAACTACACTGGGCCGGGATCGACTTCGCGCGGCAACGACCCCGACCCGACACGATTGCCGGCCTATGCGCATATCGACTACGTCCGCGTGGACCGGACCTCGGCTCTACTCCGGGTCCCGCCCGACAGGCGATCGCCTGACAATGGGGGCACCGGTTGAACCTGGTGGTGACACGGAAAACCGTGAGGAGAGGCAGGGTAGTCGAGGTGATCGCTCGTTCACCGCCATCAGCGAAGATACAGCCCGGATAGTGGTCCATTTGTGACCGCGCATCCCCCTACCCACGCTCAACGCTGCAGTTCTGTAGTGATCAGTTCGCTTGGCTCATACGTCCTGTAATCGAGGTGTTGCAGGTCAGGAGGAAGCGCCACAGCGGCAGAGGCGATCCGCCGAGCGATACAGCGATTCGGCGGCAGCGACAAAACTGCAACCGCTCGCCCACAACTATGGCCATCAGCGAATCACGTCATTGGCTGCCAGCTCCAGCTTTGTCCGGGACCTGATTCTCCGTCTGGGAAATATCTCGTAAGCGGAGGCACGACCTATACTTGTCGGGCATCAAAGGACATCACTGCGCGTCGTTAACGATTTTTTCGCGATTAATCGCGTTGACATACCTCACGATCCCGTTATCGATACGCATGCCGATAGTTGCCAACCAGGCACGTATCGCTAGCGGCACAGAAGACTGAAAAGGGGCACATCATGGGGTCTTTAGCAGGTCATATACGATCTGGCCGTTGTTTTCGTACGCCATTAGCAACATTGGGCGACCGGTAGGAGCAGGTTCACGCAATGCAGGCGGGGAGAATGACCACCTGCTTGAGAACTGTGCGCGGCGATTTGCCGTATTCCCGGACTTTCACCAAGTCTTAAAAAGTCGACTGCATACTGTCATTTAGCATCATTACGCAAACTCTGAACCGCACATGTACTTCTGAAATATCAGTGCCATTGCAATGCGATGGTATGAAGCGAAGAGGATGTACTGTATCGCTATAAACTCGCTGTGATATCCAAATCGTAACTCTATCCTGGCAATAAGGCATCGGGCTTACGCGGCGAAGAGCGGCGAAGTTCGTCAGGTGCTTTTTATCCAGCACGTTACATAAACGACATATAACAAGACAATGACTCTAAAATAATCTGAGTCTTGTCGCATACCCATGCGTAACTGCAATAATAGTTCCTATATCATTATATATGTGACACGGAGTAATAGATATGGCTTCTTCAAGCAATGTTACTGCCGAAAATGGCCAATTTCAAATAAACGGCCAGCCGATCCAGTTCCGCGGTATCAATATTTATTCGGACGACCTTAGGCAGCAGGGCGCGGCAGCCGTTCTCAATACTTTCCCTGGCATAAATCTCCTCCGTGTCAATGTATTCGATTTGAACGCTGACTCCGCCGCCGCGCTGAAGCCCTATGTAGATCAACTCACCAGCGCTGGCGTCGTGGTCGAGCTTGAAGACCACAACTATCCAACGGTACTGACGGGGAGCAGTCTGCAGGCGGCTGCGCAGTGGTATGCGTCCCTTGCGACGACATTTGCAGGCAATTCAAATGTCATCTTTGGCACGCAGAACGAGCCTGACCTCAGCGCCGGCTGGGGAGGTGTCGATACCGAGATGCGTACCATCTACAATGCCATTCGTTCCACGGGTAATCAGAACCTCATCCTGCTGAACGCGGCGGGCGGTTACACGACCGCCGGACTGAACCCCTCGACCTATGCATCCATGACCAATGTCGCGTGGGATTTGCACTTTTATAATTGGATGGCGAATAACTCCACCAACCTCACAGCGAATGTTCAAGCATTGCAGAATGAGGTGGCAGGAGCCCAGGCGACAGACAATATTCCGGTGGTCATCGGCGAGTACGGCAACTCCTCGGGAGCTCTTGGGGCGGTCTATGATCCGGGCGGAATGCAGGTTGTGCAGGCTGTCGAAGAGAGCGGACTCAGCTCTGCGGCGTGGGCCTGGACCAGCGGCAACCCAACCTTTCCCCTCCTGCTGAATGACCCTTACGGCGATCCCAGCAAAGGCCTCACACAGTTCGGCCAAGTGACGCAGCAATTCATTGCGGCCGGCACCCAGGCACCCCCATCTTCGGGCGGCGGCGATGGGGACCCCTCGGTCATCTACATCACGCCCGGTTCCGGCTCGTTCAAGGATGCGGCCGGCAATACCTACACGCTCGATGCTGCGGGCAACGCCCTAAAAAACGGCTCGCCCATTCCTGGCGGTTCCGGCACCATTGCGATGGCTTATTACGACGGCATGGTCTGTGGCCAGGACCGCAATACCTCGCAATGGTACTCCTGGAGCCAGAGCACCTGGGCGCCTATCGCGCCACCGCCGCCTCCCGCCAAAGACGAGTACAATCCGCCGCCTGGCATATCGATCACCACAGGGACAGGCACTGACACGTTGGTGCTGAAGATTTCCGAGAGCGCATACGACAATAGCGATGGTAGCAGCGACGCCAATGGCGATGCGGCCTTCACAGTGTCGGTCGACGGCAAGCAACTGGCCGGCACCTTCTACGCGACCGCATCGCAAGCGGCTGGTGCAACCCAGACCTTTACATTCAAGGGGAATTGGGGTCCGGGCAGCCACACCGTCACGACCAACTTCATCAATGACGCCTGGGGCGGCACCGGGGCCACTGATCGGAATCTCTTTGTGGATGACGTCATCTATAACGGCACTGACACAAAGCAGACTGCCAGGCTTGTCTCGAACGGTGCGCAAAATTTCAGCGTGACCGATACAACCGCTCTACCGGGCGTTGTCACCGGAGCCGGGTCGGACACCCTGCTGATCAAGCTGTCGGAGGATGCCTATAAGGGTGATGCCCAGTTCACCGTCAAGGTCGATGGGAAGCAGCTCGGCGGCACATTCACCACGACCACACTGCACTCGTCGGGCGGCAGCCAGGCGTTTGCCTTTGCCGGTGATTTCGGCGCGGGCTCCCACACGGTCACGGTGACATTCGTCAACGACCTGTACGCCGGCACGGCGAGCACAGACCGTAATTTGTACGTCGATGACGTGATCTATAACGGGGTTGATACCGGCAAGAGCGCCAAACTCCTCGCCAACGGTTCGAAGTCGTTTGCGGTGACGGGTGGAACGACGCCTTCCGTGATGGAGACGGGCGATCACGGTTCGCTGACGAAGAACCTGTCGCAGACCGGCACCTACCAGGTCGGCGGCGACACGTTTGTTCTGACCAGTGGCAATGCTGCTGCCGTTACGCTGGGCAGCGGGACAAGCCAGATCAAGTTCCTCGGAGCCGGTTCTGTCACGCTCACCGGCGGATCAGGTCAGGCAACAGTCAGTTCCGATCTCGGCAACAACAGCTTCGTCACCGGCTCCGGCAGCCTCGATGTTACCGGAGGCGCTGGCAAGGACGCCTATACCTATCACGCAGCGAGCGGAATGCTGGTCGTGGAGGACTTCTCACTTGCCAAGGGCGATACACTGACCATCGACAAATCGTTGCAGACCTCATTCCATGCGGAATCAGACGGAATGGGCGGCTCGATGCTGACGTTCGGCAACTACACGCATGGCATCGACCTGCATGGCGTGGCGTCCTTTGCGAGCAGCAACGTTCATTGGGTCTAGCTCTTCAGATCGTCACGGTTTCTGAGTTGCAATCGTCATGGCCGGCGTCGCGGATACGGCGCCGGCCATGCTTCTCGCAAAGGCGGCCATTCTTTCTTGGCGCAGTCGATACCACCTGATGGACAAATCTTTGGCTGGTTCCAGCCTGGATAATGAGTGGGTCCTGGTTACTTTCCTGGCCAAAAGAAGGCGGGCAAAAGGGCAATAATGGCGCATTCAGTGAGGCGATCGGACAGGAAACCATGCATGATCTCGCATGGCTCGGTCCAGACTGCATTCTCGCCAAGGTCACTGTTACGCAGACGAGCGCTGCAGACGCGGCCCGAATTTCGTTTCATGATCCTGACCAGCGGGATGGTCGGCGATTATCGCGCTGCTTGCTGGTTCAACACCCGCCCTCGTTCTTGCGCATCGGTATCGCCGAGGGCGGCAGCTTCACGATACAACGCTATGGCCTTGGCGACATCCGGTTGCAAACCCACAACACCAAGACTGCGGAGGACATCCGGATCATATGTCCTGGCCAGCTTCGTTGCGGCATTGGCGTTCCCCGCACGAGCGGCAAATTCGTAGAACTTGCGTGCAGCTGAGATGTCCTTGATCGCCATCATCTGATCGCCGCGCTCAATGTAGGCTGCGATCAGCGCGGGATCCGCAGCCGGTGCGGATTGCGTGGCGGTTTCGGCCAGCGCTGGCGGTGCAGCCGGCGTCGGGGCCGCGGCCAGGATCAACGGTATTGTTGTCGTGCTGCCGTCTCGGGGCGGCGGCTGGGCTGTCGAATCTGTGGTCCGTACCTCGGCCGGCGGCGCCTGCTCTGTCGCTGACAGGCGCGGTGGTGTGGCTAATGATGCAGACGGGGAGAGTACCCGGTCGGTCGGACGATTTTTCAGTTCGGCGACCGCAAAATCGGCAAATACCAGGAGATCCAGTGCCACAGTGCCGCGCCCCGCCGCTTGCGCCGCCGTTTCCGCGCTATGTACTGTGTGCACGAAATCATCGAGCGCCCTGGCTGCGCCGGGTGAAAGATTGGGGGCGGTCAACTTGGTGATTTGCAGCCATGTCTCCACAGCATTGTCGTTCGGCGGCGCGGTAGTCTGGCCTGCCGATACCTGTTCGCGCAATTTGTCCAGCAGCGCCGCGACCTGCTCATCGGGCGGTGCCGGTGTTGCGCTCGTTCGTCCGGTTACGACGCCATCGGCGGCGCGGCAATGAGGCGACAGCGGCAGCACCATGATGCCGAATGCCACCAGGCAATAGAACCACTGCCAGCGCGTTCGAGGACATGGGAGCAGCATCGCAATGGCTTGCGCCGGCAACGTGCTGGCGTGCCCCGCGCTCAGCCTAGACGATGTCCGCCTCGGCTGAGCCAATTGGGCCGGGCGGGACACCTCAGTGAGCCGCCGATTGCTGTTTGTCCCACGCGAGGAACTGCTGGAACAGAACAGTCTTCGCTGCGTCCGTCAGCTTCCCGTCGCCCACGGGCTTCGTCTGCGCAAGGAACGCGTTGAACCTCCCCTGGAGGTCGGCGGTGGGGTTGCTCGCTGTAGAGTGTGCTGCCAACCAGTCCTGCGCCGGCTTGAAACGTGTCCAACCCGGCACTTCCGCGCTCAGGTTCACTTCGCGCCATTTCGGATCCCACGGCGGCTGCAGCAGTTCGTTGAATTTGCCGAAGAAGGCATCCACGAAGCGGACCACCTTATTGTAGCGCTCGGTATGCGGCTGCCAGTCGAACACCGCCATCACGTCGCCAACCGCGATGGTGGAGACCGGCGGCCCGTCCGGCACCAGCGCCGGGTAGGTTGCATGGGTGAACTGGTCCGGCAGATAGGTTTGTGCCAGTGCCGGCGCCAGCGGGACCGGCAGGAGGTGCAGTCCCAGGTCGCCGGGCACCCGCCCGAACAGCGGAATTGGCGCGCCACCAACATGGATCACGGCGGCGATCTCGCCGCGCTGCAGTTCCTGCAAGCCAACGATCTGCTTCTGGTGCTCGATATTCGCTTTAATGCCAAGAGCGTCGAGCAAAATTTGCGCGGTCATTGCCGAGCCACTGCCCTGCACGTCCACGTTCACTCGCTGACCGTTCAGGTCTGCCAACCGGGTGATGTCCTTGCGGGCCAGGACATGCACCTCTTCATCATAGAGTTTGGCGATGTAACGGATATTCTGCGTCAGGCCGGGGAACATATTGTGCTGCTTGGCATACGTTAGCGCATCAGCCTGTACAAACCCGATATCGATGCCACTCAGATAGAGAATGTCCGAAAGGTTTTGCAGCGAACCCTTGCCGAGCACTGTCAGCACCCGCAACGTGTCGTTGTCCAGAATGCCCAGATCAGAGCCGGTGCGCGCGTAGGTGCCGCCTTCCATGCCAGTGATGATCCGAACGGCGCCTCGGTTGGCCAGCGCTATCGGGTTCGGCAATTGCTGCTGCTGTGCCGGAGTCAGTGGCGCACGCTGCTGCTGCGTCTGATCCTGTGTTTGCTGCTGTTGTGGCGTCTGATCCTGCCGTTGCTGCTGCGCGAAGGCTGGCGTGACGCAAAGCGCGTATAGCAGTACCGCTGCGATCTTTCTCACAAATCCCCCGTGCCCGATGTTTCTCGGGCGTTCTGACGACACGTACAACTTCCGCTGATTTACGGAATTGTGACAAGGCCATTCACCGCTTTGTGATCTGTAAAAGCTAAGACGTAACGTGTTGCGATCGGTGACACGATGTGGACACAGAAGGTCGCAGTACCGTTGTGATATAAGACTGAGTGTCGCTCCTGGTTGCGGATTGCCCGCACGGAATTATGCGGACTATCCGGACCGGCGTTTTCGGCCAACGGTGGCTTTTGTCCCCGTCCGATCCACGTGTTCCTGGCACCGAAACGAGGACGGCATTTAACTTGCCGAAGCAGGAACAGAGGGGGAGACCATTGCGGTGCGCGTCTTCGACGCCGGTCCCTGGACCGGCCCCGGTTCCGACCGTCGGGCAATGCGACCGGGCTCACTGATTTGCATCAAACCGCGGATCCTGGCTGACCGATAACAAGTCCGCATTAATTCGCAAGAAAGAATTCAATGCGCGAACACACAGGGAGTGGAGCTCCGTCAATTCAACGAGACGCATTCTATTCGCAGTAGCAAGGCCGTTCTGATCGGCCTGTCGAAATGCCGGACGCCGCAACTCATTGAAGCAAGGTGGCTACCCCGAGAAGGATCTCGCACCCGCCGATCATCGAAGCTTCGATTGGACGAACCTCGGTATGACGTCAATGCCGCCGAGTGCTTCGTGGCTACGGCCGGGCTACTGCCAAAGTCTATGCCGACGCTACAGGCGAGCCGCGTACAACCATCGTCATCGCGCAACTGGCGGCAACCCGAACATAAATTTCACCAGGTAGGGCTTCCAGACCGCGGCATAGTAATGGGTGAAATGCCCGTGTGTATCCTTGCCGTACTGAGTCAAAACGTAGGTACCGTGCGCGATCTTCTTGAACGCGCGTTCGACTGTCCCGAGCGTTGGCGGGTCGGCGAAATCCTCAACGTTGTTTATCAGCATCACGTGCGCCCTGATCTTCGGCAGATCGGCCTCAGGACTGTAGTCGTAGATCGATTCGGTTTCGTACAGCGTGTTGTTCGCGTCGCCGTTCTTCATCAACCCCGCCAGGCGCCTGTCATGGAGCGCCTTCGCCGCCTCCATCGTCGGCGCTTCTTCTTGAATGCGCACGGGGCTCTCGGTCAGGTCATTGCCCGCCGCTGCGTACATGTAGAGGGTCGGTGTCTTATCGTAGTTTCCATCATGCCAGGCCGGGTCGTGGCGTATCAGCTCCGTGGCGGCGTGGCGCAGCATATAGTTGCGACCGCTGATCTCGACTGGTTGGCACGACATGCCGATCGTGCCGTCCATCAGATCGGGATACCACTCGGCCCACAGGAACTGCTGCATGCAGCCTAATGAGCTGCCAATAACCAACCGCAAATGGTTGACCTTCAGCCTGTCGGTCACCAGGCGATATGTGAGATCGACCATGTCGTGGTAGCGGTAGTGCGGAAAGCCTGCCTTCAGACCATCGGATGGTTTCGATGAGCCGCCGCGTCCCAGAGCATCAGGCATAATGATATAATATTTTGCCGGATCGAGCGGCTGGCCCGGCTTGAACAATTCTTCGGCCAGGCTCGCGCGAAACCAGTTGGCGCCGGTGCCGGTGTTACCTTGCAAGAGCAGCACCGCATTGATGACCTCGCCCTTCGAATTCCGTCTTGCCGCACCGATGGTCCGGTAGTGCATTTTCACTTCCGGCATGCTCTCCCCGCTGACAAACTTGTAATTGCTGATGATGTAATCGCTCTCCTGATAGCCGGGCCAAGTGGTGTCGGGCTTCTTGGTCGTCTCCTGCGCCAGGGCCGGAAGCGCTGCAGCCAGCAGGACGGTTACAATCATCGCGCGGACGGACATTCGCTTGCCTCCATTGTCGTTCGGCAAGCCTATCCTATTCATCATTGCCGCGCGCAGCGAAGGGCCGGCTGGCCTGAGCCAACAGTCGATAACCTACATCCGGGTGGCGTTGGCGTTACGGCGGCAGCATCCATTCCCGTCACGCTGAGCGTTGCGACTCTCCCGCAAAGGAGGCAGGCAGATGCGGCTAGATCTGCGAGTAGCCCGAGCCAGGTGTATCTACGCCGCGGCCCACCCCATACTCGATCCAGCCGAACTCCTTCAGAATCTGCTGGCTATAGGTCACGCGGCCATTGACGCGCTCGGCAGGTTCGCTGGCAAGCAGCAGCGCAGCGCGGGCCATCATGATCGGTGGTTCGCCTTTGGGGTCGTCCATGCCGGTGACCAGCTTGTGGTAAACGGTGCCGGGTGTAGGCACGACGCGCGAGGGGGAGACCGCGGCGATGGTGATGCCGTCGTACTGGGCCACTTCCTGCGCGAGCCCCTGGGTAAACCGTTCCAGTGCCGCTTTCACTGCGCCATACATCGTGCCGCCGCGCACTGTTTTATCAGCGTAGGGGCCGCGGCCGGGGCCAATCGCCGCGCCGGAACTGATGTTGATGATGGCGCCGCTGCGGCGAGGGATCATGTCCTTCAGCACTTCCTTGGCCAGCATGAAGGGGCCATGCACATCCACTGCGAAGGCGCGGAACCAACGGTTGGTCTGGAGGTCGGTGATCGGCTGGAAGTAACTGAGCGCGGCATTGTTCACTAGGATATCGATCGGACCGTAGTCGCGTGCGGCGTGCGCCAGCGCGATACAGTCGTCCTCGCTGGAAACGTCGGCCGTCACGGCCTTCGCTTCACCACCTTTGGCTCGGATCAGTTCCACCGTGCGTTTCAGCGTGCCTTCGAGGAAGGGGTGGTCGCCTTCATTGAAGGTGCGGGCGGCGCAGACGACTTTCGCGCCTTCCTCGGCGAACAGTTCAGCGATGGCCTGGCCAATGCCGCGGCTGGCGCCGGTGACGATGGCGACCTTGTTGTCCAAGAGGGGCATTGTTCTATCTCCGATCCTGTAGGAGACGGCGGGCGATAACCATGCGGTGGACCTCGGACGGGCCTTCGTAGACGCGCATGGTGCGGACCTTCTGGGACATGAGCTGCAGCGGCAGCTCCTTCGCCACGCCCATCGCGCCAAAAGTCTGCATCGCGTGATCGATTGTCTCGGTGGCCATCTCGGTGCCGTACAGCTTCACCATCGAGGCTTCTGTGCGCACATCCTTGCCGGCGTCTGACTTGGCGGCAGCATCGTAGACCATCAGACGGCAGGCGTGGATCTTGATGGCGGCCTCGGCAATCCACCACTGGATAGCCTGGCGGTCCGCGAGGCGCTGGCCGAAGGTCACGCGTTGCTTGGCGTGCTCCATCATCATATCGAGCGCACGGCGCGTCATGCCGACGCACCAGGCCCCCATCTGGAGGCGACGGACGGTGAGGCGGAGCTGCATAGGCGCGAAGCCCTTGCCTTCCTGACCGAGCAACTGGCCTGCGGGAACCCGGCAGTCATCGAAGGTCAACTCATAGGTGCGCTGCCCGCCGAGCATCGGGATTTCGCGCTCGATGTTGAAGCCCTTGGTGCCGCGTTCGACGATAAACGCGGTGACGCCATCGTGGCGCTTGCCCTCGCCGGTGCGCGCCATGACGATCGTGAAGTCGGACTGCGGCACGCGGCTGACCCAGATCTTTCGGCCGTTGATCACCCAGTCGCTGCCGTCCTTCACCGCGCGAGTGATCATGCCGGCAGGATCGCCGCCGGCACCTGGCTCGGAGATCGCGATGGCGGAGTGCGCCTCGCCGCGCGCGTAAGGTTCCAGGTATTTCCTGCGCTGCTCCGGACTGCAGGCCGCCATCAGCATATGCAGGTTCGGGCTGTCGGGCGGAAACGTGAAAGGAACGCAGGTGCGGCCCTGCTCCTCATAGACGCCGATGAGCGCGACGGTGGGGAGATTGGCGCCGCCGAATTCTTCCGGCACGTCGAGACCCCAAAGGCCGAGTTCGCGGCACTTGCCAAGCAGCGTCGCTTCCTCATCCGCACTGAGGGCGGATTTCTGGCCGGACATCTCGCGCGCAAGCACCGCCTTCTCCAATGGCATGACGTCGCGGTCGATGAACTTCGCGACCAGGTCCTGCAGCATGCGGTGTTCTTCGGAGAGTTCGAACATCATTATTCCTTCAACATGATAAGCGCGTCGGCGATGGTGAGGCCGGAGCCGTCTTCGTGCAGGATCACCGGGTTGAGTTCCATCTCGGCAACCTCTGCTCGGTAGGCGAGCGCGGCGCGCGACAGGTTGGCGATCAGCTCAGCCGCCGGCACGACGTCGATGGCTCGGCTGCCGCGGAAGCCGGTCAGCAGCTTCGCCGACTTCAGGCTGAGCAGCATGTCGGTTGCTTCCGCCGTGTCGATCGGTGCGGGTCGATGAACCACGTCGCCCATCAATTCCACCATCGTGCCACCGACACCGGCCATCATGATCGGACCGAACGTGGGATCGTTGACCATGCCGATCACCAACTCAATCCCCCGCGGCGCCATCTTCTGCACCAACACGCCCTCGATCCGCGCATCCGGCTTGTAGCGCGTGACGGAGGCGATGATCTGGTCGTAGGCGGCGGTAACGGGGTGCTGGCCTTGCAGGCCGAGAACGACACCGCCGGCCTCGGTCTTATGTGGCAAGTCGGGTGAAACGATCTTGAGGGCGACGGGGTAGCCGAGGGCGTTGGCGGCCTCGATGGCATCTGCAGCCGACGTGGCCAGACGTTCCTGTGAATCGGGCAGGCAATAGGAAGCGAGCAGCGCCTTAGCGTGGTGCTCGGTGAGGACCTTTGGCAGGCCAGGCGGCAACTGCGCGATTGGCACGCTGTGTGGTGGGGCGGGGAGGGAACTTGCCTGGATCTCGGCATAGGCAGCAAGGCGGCTCATCGCGACGCCCACATTGCGCAGGTCGCTGTGCACGAACAGGCCGCAGCCGGCAGCGCTGCGGCGGCCGAATTCCGACGGCAGCGTATAGGTCCAAACTGTCATCGGCTTGCCACAGCGTTCGGCCGTGGCGCGCACCCGCGCGGCGTCGAGCGAGACACGGGTTTCGCTGGTGAGCGAGGCGATCAGCACCAGCATGTCGATCTCGTCTGACCGGGCGAGAGTCTCCATTGCGGTCATCAGCGCGGGACCGGTATTGGAACCTTGCGCCGTGACATCGACCGGATTGCCGGGTGACCCGTAGGACGGCATCACCGCGCGTAACGATGATTGGGTTTCCGCGGACAGCGGTGGGACGGCGAGACCGTGCAGCGAGAGTGTGTCAGCCATCCATGCGCCCCCGCCGCCGGACGGGGTGATGATGCCGACGTTCCGGCCTCGAGGCAGCGGACAGGTGAGCAGCACGCCGGCGATCGCAACGGCTTCGTCGGCATCATCGGCTTCAATCACACCGTAGCGTTCGAAGATTGCATGGTAAGCGGTGTAGGAGCCGGACAGTGATGCGGTGTGAGACGCGGAGGCGCGGGTCCCGGCATCGGAGCGCCCTATCTTGATGGCGATGATCGGCTTGCCGAGCTGGCGCGCCTTGGCGAGGGCGGCGACGAAGGCGGGCCCGTTGCGCACGGCCTCGCAGAACAGCAGTGCGGCATGCGTGTTGCGATCCTCGATCATGTAGTCGAGAAAGTCCGCCATGGTCAGATCAGCTTCGTTGCCGGTGGAGATGACATAGGAAAAGCCGATGCCGGCGGCCATGCCGCGATTGAACAGGGAGAAGCCGATACCGCCTGACTGCGCAATGACGCCGATGCGGCGCGACGAGACCAGGACCTGGGCCGAGTCTTCTTTCATCTCGACGGTGGGGCTGAAGGTGGTGGCGACCTTGCCAAGGGCGTTGAAGTAGCCTTCGCAATTCGGGCCGCAGGCGCGGATCCCGGTGCGCTGGGTGACATCGATCAGCGAGGCCTGCAGATCGCTGGCAGCGCCGCCTTCCTCGGCGAAGCCTGAGCTGATGATCAGCGCATTTTTCACCCCGGCGCGGGCACATTGCTCCAGGGCGGGCGTGACGCCGGCGGCAGGGATGGCGACCAAAGCGAGATCGATTGGTTGACGGACGGCACCGATCGAGGGGTAGCAGGGGAGACCACTGATTTCCTGATAGCTTGGATTGATCGGCAGGATCCGTCCTGGATAGCCGTTCTCCCGCAACTGGTGCAGCAGCCGGCCACGGATGCGGTGCAGGTCGGGCGAGGCGCCGAGCACAGCGATCGATTGCGGCCAGAAGAAGGACTGCAACGGATGATCGGTCATGGCGACAGATGGGCAAGAAAGGACTCGACCGCACGGTTAAACGCGGCGGGCTGGTGCAGGTTGGACGCGTGACCGGCGTCAGCGATCACCGCCTTGGTCGCGCCGGGGATCTTTCGTGCCATGTAGTCGGTGGCAGCCAGGAAGTTGGTGTCATTGCTACCGACCAGAACGAGGCTCGGTACGGCGATCGTTTCCAGGGACGCGATGACCGAATCATCGCGCTGGGTCAGCATGCCGCGCGCGGCGCCGGCCAAGCCGGATGCATCGCGATGCTGGCTCATGCGCACTTCGTCACTGGTACCAAGCGCTGCCAGGCCGCGCGAATCGAGATCCGCCGCGCGTTGCTGCGCGCGTTGGTTCCAGGCGTCACGCGCTTCAGTTTTCCGGAAACCGGGGCCGGTGTCGAAGATCATCAGCGCCCGGACCATCGCCGGATGCAGGCAATGGAACGCCAGAGACATGTAGCCACCGAGCGAGAGCCCCCCGATCACAGCGCGTTGGACCCTGGCGGCATCGAGGATGCCGGCCATGTCGGCGACGGTGGCAGCCTCTGAATAGGCGGCGGGATCGGATGGGTAGTCGCTCTGGCCATGACCGCGCATGTCCCAGACGATGACCTGGTAGCGGTCGCGTAGCGCCGCGATCTGGCCATCCCACATGCGGCAGGTAGCGCTGTAACCGTGCGAGAGGAGGATGGCGGGCCCTTGCCCGTGCACCTCGTAATGGATCGCGACGCCATCGCGATCGAGCGTAGCCATGGCCATTTCCTCCAACGCTACCGGCGGGTAAGCTCGCACGCAGCGAGCGTTTGCGGAAGAGCGAGGAACGGGAACCATGACAAGCTACGAGCATATCGGCGTCACGGAATCGGGCATGGTCGCCACGATCGAGATCCGGCGCGGGCCCAACAATTTCGTCGATACCGACATGGTCGGAGAGATTGCCGACGTTCTGGAAGGCTATGACCGCACGCCAGGAATCCGTGCGATCGTTCTTTGCGCGGAGGGGAAGCATTTCTGTGCCGGCGCGGATTTTGGCAGCCGCGGGTCGGATGGGGTTGCGCGCGGTACCAAGCGTGGGCGCCACCTCTACAAGGAAGCACAGCGACTGTGGCGCACCGGCAAACCGATCGTCGCAGCGGTCCATGGGGCGGCGGTTGGAGCTGGTGTCGGCCTGGCGGTGATGGCGGATTTCCGCGTGACGTGCCCGGAGGCAAGGTTTGCGGTGAATTTCACCCGGCTTGGTTTCCACCCAGGGTTCGGGTTGACGGCAAGCCTGCCGCGACTGATCGGCGCGCAGCAGGCGGCTCTGCTGATGTACACGGGGCGGCGGATTACCGGCGAGCAGGCATTGGCCATCGGCTTGGCAGACTATTGCGTGTCGCAGGATGAGGTGCGGCACCGTGCGACAGAACTCGCGACCGAGATCGCTCAGTCGGCGCCACTGGCGATTGTTGCGACGCGGGAAACGCTGCGGCGCGGGCTGGCGGACGCGGTGGCAGCGGCGACGGAGCGCGAGTATGAGGAGCAGGACTGGCTACGGAACACGGAAGACTTCCGCGAGGGCGTGAAGGCGATGGCTGATCGTCGCCTGCCCGACTTCAAGGCACGGTAGCGGCGATCGTTCCACAGTTTCATCTCGTAGAGCGGCGAGCTTGGGTACTGGGGGCCGGAGCTCATCACTCACACGCCGCCATCGCAGGCGGCCTGTAGTCGCGTTGTCGTGCGCGAAGGCTGTGCCGACCCGGGCCGAGACGATGCGCCGAAGTATCTTGTCATTATAGGCGACGGCATTGCGCATGCCGTCGACGTGGCAGGTGGCATACAAATGCATGCTGATCGCTGCATTCAGTGCGTCGTGGGTATCCAACACAACTGGCCGACACCGCGGTGGCCACGCTCATTTAGCGAGCGTAGGAACTTGGCCCAGAACGGTTCGACCTCGCGGCGATAACGGCAATAGACAGGATGTGATGCGCACGTCTGACTTTGCGAGCATGAGCCGTATGTGTGGCCCGCTGCCACCGGACTCTTGGCGGCCGCTCCGGGCGGGCTACTCACCCACAGTACCTAAACTAAGG
>DATJJM010000061.1:0-7582 GCA_035492535.1 Acetobacteraceae bacterium
CTCGATCAACTTCGATCGTGCGGGATTTCAACGCGACCTCAACGTCGTCTACCCAGTGGATCGGCTGCGGGAGTTGGCGGCCGAGGGCGTGATTGGCGGCATCGCTGAAACCAACTTCACAGTGATGGGATCTACCGATCCTGCGGGCATGGCTGAGTCTGCAAACCAAATCGCAGGCCAATTGCGGCAAGAGCGGATCGATTCGATCTTACTCAGCCCTGTCTGACCCGTCTGCACGCGCGCCGTGTGCGCGCTGGCCCACATGCTGGAAGAACGCGGGTTCTCGACGGTGGCTATTGCCTCGGTTCGGGCGCAAGCCGAGAAGACACGGCCGCCTCGGGCGCTGTGGACGACCTCTCAGCTTGGCCGGCCGCTCGGCGAGCCAGGTGATCCGGCGTTTCAACGCCGCGTGCTGATGGCGGCATTGAGCCTTCTGGAACGGACAGACGGACCTGTGATCCTGGAGGACTTCACCGAAGATCCTCCTGGGTGGCGGGACGCGGCGAACTGGCGAGCACCAAGGTTGCAAGACGTTTCTGATGCGCTGGAGACTCCCGATGCCTGGGCGGCGGCATTCGGCGCGGAGCTGTCTGCGCTGCAGCCCCTGTGGCAGGTTGCTCAGGCGCGGTTCGGGCGCACCACTGTTGGATTGAGCTTCCAGGCGCCGGCGACGTGGCCGAGGTTTGCAACCCGGTTCCTGGCTGGCGAATTACCTGTCGTCGCCGAACTCGCTACCCCCGCACTGGCTCTGCGAATGCTCTGTGATGATATCAAGGCGCTCTACGGTGAAGCAGCACAGGCAGAAGGCCCGGCGCCTTCGGCGCACCAGATTGACGAATGGTTCTGGCGGCAAACCGTTGCCGGTCGGCTGTTGATAGCCTTGCGGACCGTCGCGATGGCGAGCGAGAACAATGCGTTGAAGACGGTCGGTGGACGGTTTTTCGTACCGGCCTACTGGCTGCCCTGATTTGGTTTCACGTGAAGACGACTGAGTTGATACCACGACATCGACACAGTCTCTCAGATCAGCACCCGCCGTCGGCGCCGTTGCCTGGATTCACGATAGGATCTGCGAGCACCGACTTCATTCAAGCCAAGATAGAACTCCCGGATCTCGGGGTTTTCGCGCAGGCGGGCGGCTGGGCCGTCCAGCACAATCTTCCCGTTCTCCATCACGTAGCCATAATCCGCCAGCTCGAGCGCAATGGTCGCATTCTGCTCGACCAGCAGCACTGTTTGTCCCCGTTCCTCCTTCAGCCGGCGGACGATGCCGAAAATGCTCTCCACGATCAGTGGCGCAAGACCGAGTGAGGGTTCGTCCAACAGGATCACTTTCGGCTCCGACACAAGAGCGCGGCCGATCGCGAGCATCTGCTGTTCGCCGCCCGACAGATAGCCGGCCTGTTGCCGATGTCGTTCCTTGAGGATCGGGAAATATTCGTAGACCAGCTCGATGCCCTGCCGCACGCGCTGCATGCTCGACTGGGTATGGCCACCGACAACGAGGTTTTCCTCAACAGTCAGATTGATGAAGACGCGGCGGCCTTCGAACACCTGGGTAATGCCGCGGCGCACGATGTCGTGCGGCGCAAGCCGATCGATCCGCTCACCGCCCAGTTCGATCCTGCCCTTGGTGATCTGGCCGCGCTCGGCATGCAGCAGGCCCGAGATCGCCTTCAGCATCGTGGTCTTGCCGGCGCCATTGGCACCTAACAGCGTGGTGATCCGACCCTGTTCGACAGTGAGCGAGATGCCTTTCAGCACCAGGATCACGCCGTCATAAACGACTTCGAGATCGTTAAGAGCGAGCATGACAGCTCCTGTTCATCCTGGCGGAGCATGTGCTCCGCCAGGATGCCGTGGCCTTACGACGCCGCGTTGACCGACTTCAGCACCAGCTCCCGGTAGCCCTGGAACCATTCGGTCTCCTTGACCATCTTGTCGCCCTTCACCTGAAAGATCTGCACCCAGCCGCCGCCTTCATGATCCGAAGGAGTCACTTGCAGCGGCGGCAGCAAACCATCAAGCGTGAAGTTCTTGATCATCTCGAACCCCTTCTTCATGTCCTCGCCGGTCGGCGGCTTGCCGCCTGTCAGCTTCAGCGCATTGCGCAGGGCTTCGATATGGACGGCGGCGTCCTGGATACCGCGATTGTAATAGACAGAGGTCGCCATCTCTTTTGGCGGTTGCTTGCCCTCCTTCTGGTACATCGCGATGATCTGCTTGATCACCGGGTAGTCATCACCCACGCCGACGAATTGCATCGTGTGGTAGCCTTGGGCCACGTTCCAACCGCCGGCGGCCATGATATCAGCCTCCGACGAAGCCCAGACGAAGCCCAGTACCTTGCTCAGCGGATAACCTGACTGCTTCAGGCTCTTGAGCATCACCGATGGTGCACGGCCAAACAGATGTGCCAGCACGAAGTCGGGCCGATATCGCTGGGAGATATCGAGGATCTGCGCGCTCATCTCCACGCCCGGCGGCGGCACCGCGAATGTGCGGAGCTCGAAGCCCTCGTTCTGTTGCAGCCCTTTCAGGATTGCCAGCGGCTCCAGCCCTGCCGGATTGTCGTAGTACAGATACGCGATCTTCTTTCCCTTCAGGTCCCCGCCAAGCTTGTCCTTGATGAACTGGATGCCGGCAGCGCCCTGCGACCAGTATGTCGCGGCGAGCGGGAACAGATACTGATACTTCCCGCCATTCGCTGCTGCGGCAGAACCGAAGCCAGGCGATGTTCCCGGGATATGATCCTTCTCCAGCCGGGGGTTCAGCGCTTCCGCCTGTGGCGTGCCCCAGATCAGGGTGGACACCATGCCTTGCTGCTTGTGGCGCTCGTATTCCTCGATCGCCGACGGCACCTGGTAGTTGTTGTCGAGCTCGTTGATGACGACCTTGTAGCCACCAACGCCACCCTGGGAATTCACCAAGTTCACGTAGTCCTGCACCGCAGGGCAGAAGATCGTACCGACAAGCTGTGTCGGTCCTGTGCGGTCGCATTGCGACCCGATCAGGATCTCCTTCTGCTGTGCACTCGCGCCTCCAGCGGCAACGCACAAGGCGAGTGCCGTGGCGATTGTGGTCAGACGTTGCATTTCGCATCCCTCCCTGTTGCCGCCTGTCAGTACGAGAATGGCCACATCCGGAAGTAGTTGCGGATGTTGCGCCAGAGCCGGTTCAGGCCTTCCGGCTCTACGACCAGAAAGAGGATGATAAGCGCGCCGAAGATCGCGAGCCGCAGACTGGGCACCACCGCCGAAAGATCGGACGCATTGAAGAAAATCCCGCCCACCGAGCTGAGCACGCGTCGCGTCACTATCGGCAGCAGAGTGACGAAGATTGCGCCGAACACCGGACCGAGCGGCGAACCCAACCCACCGATGATCACCATCGCCAGGAAGTTGATCGACACGTCCAGTTGGAACTGCTCGTAATTGGCGATGCCGAGATAGTAGGTGTACAGCACGCCGGTCACGCCGGCATAGAACGACGAGATCGCAAACGCCCACAGCTTATAGCGGAAGATATTGATGCCGATAATCTCGGCTGCAATGTCCTGATCGCGGATGGCGATGAAAGCGCGGCCGATGCGGCTGCGGATCAGGTTCTGCGCGCCGATCATTGCGATGATCACGAAGAACATGAGGAAGAAGTACATTTGCCAGCCGTGTGTCAGTGGCGTGCCGAACACGGCGGGCGGCCCAACCTGAATCGTCGACTGCGTGCCGCCGGACACCCAAGGCACGTGGTTTATCGTCCATTCGATGATGAGCTGAGCGGCTAGTGTGGCGATTGCCAGGTAAAGACCCTTGATACGCAGTGACGGAATGCCGACGATAGTGCCGATAGCCGCCGCCATCAGTCCTCCGCCTGGTACCGCGATCCAGAACGGCGCGTGAAGCTGCGTGATCAGATGCGCTGCTGTATAGGCACCCACGGACATGAACGCGCCTTGACCAATCGAGACCTGGTCGGTGTAGCCGACCAGGATGTTGAGGCCGACGGCACCGACGACTGCAATCAGGATCAGGTTGAGGACCGAGAGATTGTACTCATCGGCGCACAACGGGATGATGCCAAGGAAGAGTACCCCGAGACCGACGACGGCCCACCGCGTGTTGGGCATCGGCAGCATCGCCATATCGGCTGCATAGCTGGTCTTAAAGACGCCTGCTTCGCGATAGAACATCAGCGAGCCCTGTTCCTCACGTCATGGCGGGATGCCGACCCATGTGGCCGGGCTTGACCCGACCATCGCCGGCATGAAGGTCTGCGCCATCACACGCGCTCGACGCGTCGCTGGCCGAACAGGCCATAGGGACGGATCATCAGCATCAGGATCATCAGAACATATGGCGCGAAATCCTTGGTGCCGCCGCCGACAACGGGGTCGAGATAGCCTGCGGCAATCGCCTCCACCACGCCGACAATCAGGCCACCGACCACCGCACCGACGATCGAATCGAGTCCGCCCAGGATCACGACCGGAAATACCTTCAGTCCGACCAGCGGCAACTGGTTGTCCACGCCAAGCATCGCGCCCCAGATCACGCCACCCAACGCCGACACCACGCCGGTCAGCGCCCAGGCCAGCGCAAAATAGCGCTGCACGTTTATCCCCATCCCCATCGACACAGTCTGGTTGCCGGCGACAGCACGCATCGCAACGCCCATACGCGTCTTGAGGAAGAACCAGGTGAACACCGCAAGGAACACGACACTGACGCCGGCACCAACAAGCTGCACGGGCGGCATCATGATCGGCCCCAGATAGATCGGATCATCGCCAACCGGCATCGGGATCGAGCGCACGCCTGCGCCGAACACCAATGTCGCAACGCCGCGAATCAGCGAGGCAAGCCCGATCGTCGCCATGATCACAGCGACGGTCGGGCGGCCAAGCAGCTTGCGCAGCACCACGCGTTCCAGCCCGAAGCAGAATGCGACCATGCCAATCAGCGCGATCAGCGCGGCAAGCCAGAATGGCAGTTCGGCACCCATTGCCGCGGCGGCCATGATGGCGGCCAACATGACGAACTCGCCCTGCGCGAAGTTGATCGCGTCGGTTGCTTTGTAGACCAGCACGAAACCCAGCGCGATCAGCGCATACATCAGGCCGATCATCAGTCCGCTGGCAACCAGCAGCACCGTGAAGCCAAGATCGAATTCAGGCATGGGCCGGCTCCAATGCGGGGCTCGCCAGCTCGGATGCGCCGTAGCTCTGCTTCAGGCCGATGCCCAAGGCGCGGAAGTCATGCAGGACACGGGGTGGCACCGCCTGGCCGCCGGTGCACGCCCAGCGCAACCGCCGCAGACCGAGCCGGTCGCGCATCGGGGCCAATACCAACACCTCACCCAGCGCATGCTTGAGCCGTTGCTGTGCAGGTATGGCCTTGTCTGCCGCTCTGTACTCCTCCACACCATCAGCAATCGCGCGAAACCGCCTGAACAGTGCACGCTTCAGGAGCGTCGCCTGCGCACCACGGGCTTCAATGTCGGCCAGCATGTCCTCCCAGACGCGCGGCGGCGCGATCAGGAAGGTCGGGCCAATCTCGCACAGATCACGTCGCGCGGTTTCCGGATGCTCTGGACAGTTGCAGGTGAAACCGACTGAGAGAGACAACGCCAATGAAGACAGCGCATCGCCGAACCATGCCATCGGCAACCATGCCAGAGTCTCATCTGATTGGCGCACGTCCTCGGTGGCGATCAGCGAATCAGCCGCCGCCAACAGGGTGGCGTGCGACAGTTCCACGCCGTGGACGTCGCCGCCCGCCCCATGGTCATACAGGATCAATGCAACGTCGCCTGGCTCGCTCTGCTCGGTCGAGCCGCTTCCGGATGCTGCAATCGTATCGAACGACTTGAGCCAATCCTGCTCGATCTGGCGCATGCCGTGTGCTGTCGTCTGGACGACAAGCCGCAGCGAAGGAACGTGATCGTTCACGGCGCTGATCTTTTCGACCTGTTCAGCGTCCTCGGCGACCACAACTGACACACCGGCGTGGTTAAGGACCCGCCCGATCCAATCCGGTTCGGCGTCGGGCCACAGTGGCACGGCAGTTCCGCCCAAGGATTGCGCGGCCAGCATTGCGGCATAGAGACGCGGCCGGTTGTCGCCGATCACGGCAAGCCTGTCACCACGGGCAAAGCCAGAGGCGGCGAGGCCGTCAGCGAGATGCACCACTAGCGCGGCGTAGTCTGACCAATTCAGCACGCGCCAGATGCCGCCGCGCTTCTCGCGTATCGCAGCACGCGAACCGAAGCTGGCCGCGTTGCGGCGCAGCAGCCGGGGTAGGGTTGTGGCCGCCTTCATCCCGCCACCCGAACGCTGTCCGCACCAAGATAGGCGCGGATCACGTCCTGGTTGCGCTGCACGTCGGCCGGCGAGCCTTCGGCGATCTTGCGACCGCGATCAAGGACGGTCACCCGATCGGAAATATCCATCACAACTGCCATGTCGTGTTCGATCAGGATGATCGTGGTGTTCCATTGCGCGTTCACCTCCAGGATGAAGCGCGCCATGTCCTCTTTTTCCGGCTGGTTCATGCCGCCCATCGGTTCATCGAGCAGCAGCACCTTGGGTTCCAGCGCCAGCGCCCGGCCAAGTTCGACACGCTTGCGCAGACCATACGGGAGCGCGGCAGATGGCTGCTTGCGAATGCTCTGAAGTTCCAGGAAGTCGATCAGTTCCTCGACACGGCTGCGGTGCGCCAGTTCTTCCTTCTGGGCGAGCCCCCAGTAGACGAACGATGACAGCACGCCTGCGCGCATGTGGACGTGGCGGCCAAGCATGATGTTGTCGAGCACCGTCATGCCTGCGAACAACGCGATGTTTTGGAAAGTACGGGCGACGCCGAGCGCGGCAATTTCCGAAGGCCGCGAATGGGTGATGTCGCGTCCTTCCAGGATGATGCTGCCTGTGCTGGGCCGGTAGAAGCCGGAGATCATGTTGAGGACGGATGTCTTGCCGGCGCCGTTCGGACCGATGACGGACATGATCTCGCCGCGACGGACAGATACCGTCACGTCTTCAACCGCACGCACGCCGCCGAAGTATTTCGATACTCCGGTTACGGCGAGAATCGGTTGATCAGTCGAAACGGACGGCGGGCCGACGCTGTCGGCTGCCATGACGTCCTCAACCTCCCTGAAGTGAAGCCCTGCTACGCGTTCTTATACTTACAGTGATTTATAAGCTTGATGTCGACAGGGAATCAAGGAAAACGGGCAGCCGCCATTCGGGCGGCAGCGTCGCGTGAGCGTATCAACGCCCGCACCGCCTCGTGTGCTTCATCTGGCGCCCGGACCACGGTCAATTCACCAGCGCCAGTTGCACAGCACCACATCGGTTCGCCTTGACGCTGTCGCCGGGCCGACGAGCCCGTTGTCCGAACATGCGGCCAGCCCCAATTCCGCGGAGACGAACAGGCGCATGAGGGCGCAGGTGAGTGCTGATCGCGATCACCCGCACAGCCACGATCATGACCACGGCAAGCTCGATCTGTGTGAGGACTACCTTGAACCGGCCCGATAATGTCTCTGCTTTTGCGGAAGAGCGAGCTGGCTAGGGTGCCAGCTG
>DATJJM010000062.1:0-5105 GCA_035492535.1 Acetobacteraceae bacterium
TCGGGCGGGATATGCAGGCGTGAGTGCCCCGCAAGAATCAGCCGGAGCAGCGTGGTGCCCGAGCGCCCTGCGCCGACGATGAAGAATGGCGTATTGTCAGGCATGGCATGACTATGACGATTAACGACAAGAGTGGGCCGCAAAGCCGATAATCGCAATGTTGCGGAGCGCCTATCAATGATCGCGCCAGATTTGCGTGCCGAGGTGATACAGCTGTCCGCGCTCGGCGCCGCCGAGGTCGCGATCTGGTATGAGATGCTGGCGGCATCTCCACATCTGCAACGCGCGTTCTTTACCCCGGCCTTCGCGTTGGCGTGCGAACGGACGACAGGCCTGGCCTATGTGGCCGTCGTGACGGAAGGTGCGACAATCCGCGCATTCCTGCCGTTCCAGTTCCGAACGGCCTGGCATCGACGCATCCGGCTGGCGCAGCGGATTGGCGGCGGGCTTTCGGACAATGCCGGATTGATTGCCTGGCCGGACTTCAGGATCACGGCGACCCGCCTATTGCGGCTGTGCGGACTGGCCGCGCTGAACCTGAACCACATCATGGACGGCCAGGATCGTTTTGGGCTGGACGTCAACTGGTCTGACATCGGTTACGTGACCGATCTCACCGGAGGACCGGACGCGTACTTCACTGACCTTCTCACCCGTAACCGGGATTTTGTGCGGGATACGGAGCGGCGTCAGCGTAAGATCGCCACATCGTACGGTCCGATGGTGATCCGTGAGACCGACAGAGTGACCAAACCTGCGCTGGCCGGTGTCGTGGCAATGAAGCGCCAGCACTACCAGCGGACCCAGGTCGCCGATGCGTTCGAGGCGCCCGGGAATTTGCGGCTCATCGAAACGCTGCGGCAATCCCCGGTACCTGAATGTGGCCTTGTGCTTGCCACGCTTGAGGCCGGGGACATGATGCTCGCACAGCATCTCGGGCTCCGGCATCATCGGATATTGAGCTGGTGGTTCCCGGTTTACGACGTATCGGCACAAGGGGTCTCGCCTGGACGCCTGCTGCTGTGGCAAATGATACGGAACGCAACCGAGAGCGGTGTCGGATTGATCGACTACGGCGCGGGTGAAGCGCAATACAAGCGACAGTTTTCGACGACAACGTTGCGGATGGGGCGGGCGGTCTGGTCTGCGGCGAATGCTCGCTCGTTGCTGGCGCAGGCATGGCAATCCATGGAATGGCGTTTGCGTGCTTCGTCCCGGCCAAATGCGGAGCCTGGCTGATGCCTGAGGCTGCCGGTCGCGAGGGTCTGCCGACCGTGGTGACGGTACTCATACCCGCCTATAACGCGGCGGCGACGATCGAGCGGGCGATCAATTCGGTGCTGGCACAGACCTACACCGACTACGAAATCATCGTGGTGGATGACGGCAGCCGTGACGCCACATCAGACATCGTCGCGGCTTATCGCGATGACCGGATCCGGCTGTTCCGCCTGGCACAAAATCGTGGCGAGAGCGGCGCGATGAATGAAGGCATTGCGGCGGCGCACGGAGAGTTCGTGGCCTTCCTCGATGCCGATGACGAATGGCTGCCGACGAAGCTCTCGAAGCAAATCGCGGTGCTGCGCAACAGCCCGGATGCTGTGATGGTGAGCTGTGGCTGCCGTTTCATCGATGGTGAGGGCAATGTGTTCCGCGAATTCGGTATTCCACCGCCGGGTATCCAACCGACGGAGGTTTGGCGTTCGCTGCTCGCGGCCACCTTCATTGCCAAGCCCTGCGTGGTGGCGCGTCTGCCGGCGCTGCGCAGTGTCGGGCCATTCGATACCAAGCTGGCTGTCGCGGCCGACCAGGACATGTGGATCAGGCTGGCTATAACGGGGGCCGTCGAGTTCGTACAGGAGTTCCTGACGACGGTGCACGACACGGCTGGCAGCCTCACCAAAGTGTATGCGCACAAGGTTGACACGTACGTCCTGCCGATGATCCAGCGTCATCTTGCGGAGCAGAGAAGCCGCCTGTCGGATGCGGACATCCGCACCATCCTTGGCACCCGGTTCACATCTGTCGGCCGCAACCTGTATTCGACCGGGTCGATACGGCGTGGTGCGGCGCTGATCTCTCGCGCGGTGCTGCTGGGCGACAAGGTGCAGGAAAACCTGTGGTACCTCGGGGCGGCATCGCCGCCGGCAAGAATGCTGAAGACGCTGATCGGTCATCCCGGCGGCAGGCCGCAGGGCGGCGAAGTGTCCGGTATGCCGGCGACTTCAGACGGTGGGCTGCTGAGGCCATCACAAAGAGATCTTGTTGATGCGCGGCCAGGTCCTCCCGTCCTGATCGTGCTGATCGATGCCGAGGCAGAATTCGATTGGGACGGTCCGTTCCTTCGCTCGCTGGTCAGCGTGCGCAATCTGGCCCATCAGGTGACAGCGCAGGCGATTTACGACCGCTTGCATGTCCGGCCGACTTATCTGGTCGATTATGCGGTCGCAACCCAGCCGGAAGGCTATCGGCCGATCCGCGAGTTGCTGCAATCGGGGCGTTGCGACATCGGCGCGCATTTGCAGCCGTGGGAAAACCCGCCCTTCGCTGAAGAACTCAGCGTGCGGACGTCGTTCAACCATAACCTTCCGGCTTGGCTGCAGAAGGAAAAGCTGCAACGACTGACTGACGTGATTGTCAGCAACTTCGGCATCAGGCCGACGTGTTATCGTGCCGGCCGATATGGCGTCGGCGACGAGATGGCATGGATTCTGGAAGATCTCGGCTATCAGATCGATCTCAGCGTGTTGCCAGGGTACGATCTGCGATCCCGGCATGGTCCGGATTTCCGGCATGCGTTCGCCCGTCCATATTGGTTCGGCCGCCAGCGCAATCTTCTCGAGATTCCGCTGACCTCTGGCTTCTCTGGCATGTTGGCGCTTGGCAGTGAACCACAGGTCTCCAGCGCGACGCTTTACGCCGCTTTGGCACGCGAAGGTGCGGCGAATTTGCATCTGCCAGGCGTTTTCGCGCGGCTGGGGCTGTTGGAGCGGATCACGCTGACGCCGGAAGGCATGTCAATCCAGGAACTGAAGCATCTGGCCAGGGTATTACTGCGTCGCGGCCACCGCGTGTTCACCTTCAACTATCATAGTTCGGCACTTTTGCCCGGCTATACACCCTATGTCCGCACGCAAGCCGAACTGGACCGGATGATTCACACGATCGAGGAATTCCTGTATTTCTTCATCGACCAGCTTGGCGGCATTGCCATGACCCCGTCGGAATTTCGCACGTCTATCCTCCCCAGGGCGCCCGGTGAGCGGATACCAGAACTGGCGGGTTCACCGGCGCAGTGAGCACTCGGCATCTGCTGCGCAGTGTTGCCTACCAGAGCGGTGCGTTATCGCTTGCTCGCCGCCGGCAGCGCGGCACGTTGACCGTGCTGATGCTGCACCGGGTGCTCGACCAGAGCGATCCGGATTATGCGAGTGCCGATCCCGCCTGGACCTTGCCGTTATCGCTGTTCGAACAGTTCCTCGATTTTCTTGTTGCGCACTATCATGTTGTCAGCCTGGCCGACGTCATCGCGGCGCAGGACGGTGTTCGCCCACTGCCTGCGCACGCTCTGCTGATCACGTTCGATGATGGCTGGGCCGACAATCTGCGCTATGCGGCGCCCGCTTTGAGCCGCAAGGGACTGCCGGCCGTGGTGTTTGCCGTGCCGGCCGCAATTGCAGCGGCGGGGGAGTGCTGGTGGCAGGAACTGGTCTTTGCCGCTTCACGCTTCGACATGCTGGATGTCTGGCTGATGAGGCGCGATGTGCAGCGAGCGCTGGCAGGGTTGGGCGAGAGACCCCATGGGTTGGATGTCGTCTGCCGGCTGGCGGACATGGATCAGGCGGCGCGTGATGGCCTGATGACCGGCTTTCCAGCGCGGTCCTACCATGCACGGATGATGCTGGAGCCGGACGAACTGGAACAGCTTCCACGTTATGGCATCGCTGTTGGATTGCACGGCTACAGTCACGTGCCGCTCACCCGTGTTCGGGACGTGGCCGCGGAGTTGCGCGATGCGCGCGAGGCGGTCAAGGCATTGTCGGGTGGCACTGCGACCATCTCGGCGCTCGGCTGTCCGCACGGGCAATACGACGATCATGTTGTTGCAGCGGCGCATGCGCAGGGAATCAAGCACGTATTCACGAGCGACCCGTACCTGAACATCACGCGTGATGGTATGCTTGATCGGACCCGAACCATCGGCCGCATCAACGTCGTTGGTCGGCAGATCGAGCGCGCCCCGGGTGAACTGGACCCAGCCGGTGCGGCACGCTGGCTATGGGCGAGGGACGTGCGGTAGGCAGGTTGCCCGGTCCGCCGGCGGCCCGAACTCTCGCGGGCGCAACCCGGCGTGGAACCAGGTGATCAGCGAATAGATGTCGTAGACCGGTAGTCCCAGCGTTTCGCGCAAGGCGAAGGCGTAGGGCGGCATGTTGGTGCATTCGAGCACGATCGCACCGATGTCGGGATGGCGTGATACCAGCGTGCGTCCCGCCTGAAGGATATCAGCCGCGGCAAGGGCGATATCCATGTCCTGCTTTTCGCCGCGTACCAGTACGCGGAAGAATTCGCGGCCGTCCTCGGTGCCGACGAACGGTGTGTCAGGCGGGACTCCGGCCGCGGCGAGGTGACGCGGCGTGAGCGAACCTGCCGATACCGTGATGACTCCAACACGCTTGCCGGGAGGCAGCGTTGCTTGCACCCACGGCACCTGGATCAGCGAGCTGGTCGCCACGGGCACCTTCACGTGCGCTGCCAGCTCGGCCTGGAACAGCGACAGGAAGCCGCAGTTGGTGGTGAGCGCCTCGGCGCCCTGGTCCACCAGCTCGGCGGCGGCTGACAGGAAAGCGTCCAGCAGGCCGGCGGCGGCGTTCAGCACGACGCGTTCCGGCGTGGCGCCTTTCACCACACGGTAGAGCACCGGGAACGGCCAGGTGGCGGCATTGCCCATGTCGCCGGGAATGCGCGGAAATCGTGCCTCGAGCATGAGGATTCCGAGCGGCGCGCCGTACAGCGCCTTGCCGCCCTTGGCGATGATCTGCATTCTGTCAGCATGCCTCAACCGAACGACAGGAGGAAGTGATGGCCGATCGTCCATTCACTCA
>DATJJM010000063.1:0-4265 GCA_035492535.1 Acetobacteraceae bacterium
GTCACGCCGCCTTGGCCACGATCCCCTCGTAGTTGAGCGTCGCCATCACCTGCACGCGCCGCATGTAACGTGGCTCATCGGCGGTGTAATCGCCCACCGCGTTGTGCACAGTGCCGATATTGTCCCACATCAGCACGTCACCCACCGACCAGTGATGTGCATACAGGTACTCTTCGCGCTCCTGGTGACGGAACAGGAAGTCCAGGATCTGGCCGCTTTCCAGCGGATCCATTCCATCGATGAACATCGTGTAGCCGACATTGGCATACAGCACGTACCGCCCGGTGATCGGATGTCGCCGGAAAATCGGCTGCGAGACCGGCGGCTTCTTCGCCCGCTGCTCGGGCGTCAGGGGCTTCCGCGTCGAGCCAGGCTTCGCCACCATCATGTCCCAGAATTTGGCAAAGTTGTGCGTCGCCGTCCGCCCTTCCAGACTGTGCTTCAGCTCATCCGGCAGATCGTCGTACGCCGCATGCATGTTGCGGAACTGCGTCTCGCCCAGCGGCTTGCCATTGCGCAACGGCACATGCTGCGCGTGCAGGATGTTCGCCAGCGCGATGTCGTGGCTGTACGACATGTCCGTGTGCCAGCCCTGGCCGGCATCGTTGGCGCCGATCTGCTTTCCGTCCTTCTGGATGTTGGACAGGATCATCATCTCGGGATGGTCCGGCTCGTGATAAGCGTTGGCGACGTTGATCTCCAGCTCGCCGAACCTGCGCCCGAACGCGGCAAGCTGATCGGGCGTCAGCGTCTGCCGCGGAAAGCACAGCACGCCATGCGCTCCCAGCGCACGCAGGATGTCGCGGAAGGCAGCATCGGAAAGCGGCTCCCCGAGATCGATCCCGGTGATCCGGGCTCCGAGCGTCTGGCCGCTGAGGGTGATGTCCATCGCGATCTCCTGTCCACCTCAGACCGGGGGCGGTGGCTCCTTGGTCAGCTCCTCGAGCGATACCGCCTCGTCCTCGACCTGCGCCAGCTCGAGGATGAAGTTGATGACTTTCTCCTCGAACAGCGGCCCGCGCAACGAGTCCGTCGCGCGCGGGTTCTGTCGGAAGAACTCGAACACCTGCTGCTCCTGGCCGGGGAAGCGCATCGCCTCGGCGCGCATCGCGCGGGTCATCTCGTCGGGCTGCACGGTGATGCTGTTGACCCGGCCGATCTCCGCCAGCAGCAGGCCGAGCCGCACGCGGCGTTCGGCGATCGCGCGGTAGTCCTTGCGCAGCGTCTCGTCGTCCTTGTCCTTGTCGTCGTCATCGACGCGGCCCTGCTGGCGCTCGCTCTCGAGGCGCTGCCAGATCTGGTCGAACTCCTGGTTCACCATGCCCTCGGGCGATTCAAACTTCACCGTGTCGGCCAGCGCGTCCAGCAACTGGCGCTTCAGGCGCAGGCGCGACAACTGGTCGTATTCCGATTGGAAGCGCTTGGTGATGGTATCGCGCATCTCGGCCAGGTCCTCGAAGCCGAGCTTCTTGGCCAGCTCGTCGTCCACCACCGGGACATTGGCACGGCTGACCTTGTGGACCGTGACGTCAAAGGTGGCCGCCTTGCCGGCGAGGGTTGCGACGCCGTAGTCGGCCGGGAAGTTGACCTCGATGGTGCGCGCCTCGCCCGGTTTCGTCCCTTCGAGCTGCTCGCTGAAGCCGGGGATGAAGGTGCCGCCGCCGAGCTCGACCTCGACGCCGTTGCCGGTCCCGCCGGGGAACTCGGTTCCGTCTATCTTGCCGACGAAGTCCACGGTCAGGACTTCGCCCGTCGCGGCCCCCCGGTCGCCGAGTTCCTCGGCCGGGACCTCCTCCAGCGTCCGGTTGCGCTGCGCGACTTCATTCAGCCCCTTGTCGATGGTCTCGCCATCGGGCTCGGTCTTCAGGCGGTTCAACTTGATGGCGGAGAAGTCGGGCGGCGAGATCTCCGGCAGAAGCTCGAGCTCGACCTTGAATTCCAGGTCCGTGCCGGCGGTCCCGGTGGGATCCAGGCTGACCACGTCCACCTTCGGCTGCTGCGCCGGACGCAGGCCGCGCTCGCTCAACACCTGCTGGGTGGCCTCGTTGACCGACTCTTCCAGCACCTCGGCGCTGACCGCGGTGCCGTAGCGCTGCTTGACGATGGTGGGCGGGATCTTGCCGGGGCGGAAACCGGGCAAGGTCAGCGTCTTGCTCAGATTGGCCAGCCGGGCGGCACGCTTGGTCTCGAGGTCAGCCGCGGGGACCACCACTGTGTAGGCACGTTTCAGACCCTCGGAGAGGGTTTCGGTAACCTGCATTCGATCAATCCTGTGTCTGTCCGCCCGCCTGCTGGTGCGGGCGGAGGGACTTGAACCCCCACGGCTTGCGCCACCAGAACCTAAATCTGGCGTGTCTGCCAATTCCACCACGCCCGCGCCGGCAAGCCCTTCGGGCCGTCATTTCCGATGCGAACGCGGGGAATTAGCGCAGGCGTGGGTGAGCCACAAGGCTGGGGACGGCACGGATGCCCGCGCACCGGCGTTCCCGCGAAGCGCAGTCCAGATACGCGCCGAATATATGGATATCCGCGGTTCTTATCCGTATCAAGTTGCGTTAAAGTCGGCGTCTGCGCACCGCTTCCGGGCCTCGCAGTTTTGACGTCGGCCAAGCCGGATGTCATTGTCCACTGAGTTTTGCACGGCCTGCCCCCGGGGATTTGCGCGGAATTCACCTGATTTGCTCACCTTGTCCCCATGCCCAACAACGGTCGGCCGTGCTAACGTGGTAGCCACTGGTATCATCACTTAGGAACCCGCATGGCCCAGGCGAAGAACGGCAAGGGCACCAAGGGGAAGACCCGACCTCGTGCCCGCTCTAGCAATGGATCGAACGGGTCGAGTGCGTCGCCAGCCCGCGATTACAGCATAGCCGCTGTCGGACGAGCGCTCGATCTGCTGGAGGCGTTGTCGCGCATTGGCCCGGCCCCGCTGGCCGCGCTGGCGGACGAGGCGCGCTGCACCCGGACAGCCGGTTTTCGTCTCCTGCGTACTCTCGAGGCGCGCGGCTTCGCCATCCAGGATGAGGCGCGGGGCATGTGGCGCCTGGGCGCGCGCTGGGGGGTGCTGGGGCGCGCGGCAGTCGAGCAGGGTGCGCTGGCGGCGACCGCCATGCCGTTCCTGGTCGCCTTGGGCAAAACAAGCGGCGAAAACGTCTATCTACGGGTCCGCGATGGGCTGGAGAGCGAGACAATCGCGATCTACCAGACCGATCCCGGGCTGCGCCTGTACAGTGAGGTCGGCAAGCGGCAGACCTTGCATGCCGGGTCCAGTCGGCTGCTCCTGGCGCACGCGCCGGAGACGGTCCAGACGCAGGTGCTGGCACAACGCCTGCCCCGGTTCACGCCAGCGACGCGGACGGATTCAGCGTGGATCGCCGCCGATCTGCAGCGCATCCGCACACGCGGCTACCTGATGACCACGGATGAGGTCGTTGCCGGGGCGGCAACCGTCGCGGCCCCGGTGCGCGATGCGTCCGGCCAGGTGGTTGCCGTGCTGTCGGTGAGCGCTCCCACGATGCGGATGCGGCCGCCACGGCCGCGAGCGCTGCTGCCCATGGTCCTGGATGCTGCGCAGAAGCTGTCGCGGATGCTGGGCGCGGGGGGCAGCGAAGGCACGCCGCGAAATGGTCCGACCGAGCGCAAGGGTGCCACGGCCGGCGCGAGGAGTGAGGTCGTGGCGCTGAACCCTGCCCTCGCCGCATCTGGGCCGCACTCGATCTTTCGCTAAACAGTCAGAGACAATCGTTTCGTTCGGTCGCCTGTGGACCAGGGAATGCCCCGCATGACTGATGCAATCCTGGCCGCGCACGCTGATCGCGAGCAGCCCGACGCGACGTTCCGCGCGATCGATGCGGCGTTGGCGCAGGAGCCTGGCCACATCCTGTTCACCGTGCTGGTGCACCACGCAGCGCTCCGTCAGTCGGAACGCTTCTACACCAACAAGCCCGAAGCCTATCCGATTGGCGGCCGCAAGCCGGTGACCGACTCAGCCTGGATGCAGCGCGTCATCCACGGCGGCAATCCCTATATCGGCCGCACGCGCGAGGACATCGCTGCCAACTTTTTCGATCACGAGCTGATCCACTCGCTCGGCTGCGACAGCATCCTGAACATGCCGGTGCGCTGGCGAGGCGAGACGATAGGCACGCTCAACCTCTGCCATGGCGCCGGCTTTTACGACGAAAGCCGCCTGCCGCGCTTGCGCCTGATCGCGCAGCTGGCGCTTCCGGCATTGCTGCTAGTTCAGAACCGGTAGCCGCCCGACA
>DATJJM010000064.1:0-8075 GCA_035492535.1 Acetobacteraceae bacterium
ATTCCACGCGCAATCCCGATTGGGCGCCAAAGGGGCGTTTCGCCGCGCGCTCCATTGTCGAGTGGGGTGCGACCAACGATCCCTTGGCCACATCGCCACCGTCATACTCGGCCCAGCCAGTCGCGCCCGGGTTGCACTGTCTGGCCCAAACGGCTAGGAAACCGCCCCTCTCCATACCGGCGCTGCTGTAGCTCAGTGGTAGAGCACCCCCTTGGTAAGGGGGAGGTCGTCAGTTCAATCCTGACCAGCAGCATTCATGTTTTCAGATACTTGGCGAACTTATGCGCGCCAAGTCGAAAATGCTGGCTACCAAACAGCAACCCGCCGGCCGCCGCATGGCCACTGCTCAGCAGGCCGCAGATCGCGACGCCCGGGACCATGAGACCGGCCAGGGTACCTACGCCAGTTCGCCTTCGCTCATACAAGCCGATCGGACTTCGCAACAGTCAACGTCTTTCATGAAAAGCGGCCCCGATCTCTGCCATATGAGCTGTAGCCGTATCAGCTCCTCGTCGAATAGCGCCAAAGCCACCGACCTCTCATCAAGCATAGCGTGCCGAAATAGCCTCCGCGGTCAATCGCTTGTCGACACGGCGATGGCGGTCGTTGCACTCGTGGTGGCGGCACAGGGGGGCAAGCCACAACCCCCGTTCAATTCTCGGCAGGCCGTCACTGCCTACTCACAACACGACGCGGACGACCACACTTTGCTGTCCTGTCTGATTGGACAGTGGCAACTGCTCGCACTGAATAGAATGATCGTCCCGAATGGCTGATTTCTGGCGGACACGATGATTTATTGCAGAGTAGTGATTATTGGGCAGACACATAATACCTACGAGTATTGGTGGCCTCAACGTTCGATCGGCACCGCATTCAACCTGGCCCAACGGAAAATCCCCACCCTTTTTCCCGCCGAATTGGCTGGTTGTTCAGGCGAAAAGGGGCGAACGATCTCTCCCGTATCAGTCGGCTCACTGGCTGACCTAGTCTGTATTCCGTCACCGGCGCCTGACGCCGGAGAAATACAGGAAAAGGAGAGCCGCCAATGCCTTCTTTCATAATCAACCCGGGCTGGTATGACACCTTCTGGTATAGTGAAGGGCCGCACCACAAACGCGGATCGTTCTCGTGCCGTTTAGCCTATCTGGGTGCGACAATCGTGTTCCTGGTTGGCAGCGGAGTAGCTTTGAACTGCTTCCAAGGCTGATGCGCAAAGATGGTTGCCGCGGGCACGGCGAGTGCCACGCGGCAACCGCATGAGGCGACAGACGGTTCGACGGGATCGACCAAATGCAAAACATCATTCTGCTCCTGTTGTGCTTGGCTATTGGGATCGCCTTGCGCGGGTTTGGACGTGTCCCGGACAATGCACATACAACGCTCAATACCTTCATCATCTATGTTGCGTTCCCAGCGTTGATTCTTGTGCAGGTGCATGGCCTGCATCTTGAACCAGCATTGCTGTTCCCTGTATCGATGCCCTGGCTCCTGTTTATCATTGGGGCGGGGGTGTTCTGGATCATCGCGCGGTGTCTCAAGCTGCCGCCAACGACCACCGGCGCCCTCATGCTGACCGGAGGCCTGGGCAACACCTCATTTATCGGCCTGCCGATGATCGAGGCGCTGTATGGCAAATCCGGTATAGCGACAGGCATACTGATCGATACTCTCGGCACATATCTGGTGCTGAGCACCCTCGGTGTGACAATCGCCTGCATCTATTCACGTGGCACGACAACTGCCCGCGGCTTGATGAAACGGGTCGTGACATTCCCGCCTTTGATCGCTGTGATCGCCGCGATGGCTCTCATGGACGTGTCCTATCCAACATGGCTTCACGACGTGCTCGCCCGGCTGGGTGGAACACTCGCACCTCTCGCTCTCGTCTCCGTCGGCCTGCAATTGCGTCTCGATGCTTTGCGGGGAAATCGGACACCTCTGGCGCTTGGCCTGAGCTACAAGCTGATTGCCGCGCCTGCGCTCCTCGGTGTGCTCTATTTCGGCCTGCTCGGACTCAATGACGACAATATGCGCGTCACGGTTCTCGAATCGGCGATGGGACCTCAGATCGGTGGCGCTATCGTGGCAAGCCAATACGGTTTGAATCCCGCACTCGTCACGCTGATGGTTGGCGCAGGGACCATACTCGCCTTTATGACAGCGCCCTGCTGCTGGCATCTGCTGTCCTTCGCCACTGGTCCCTTGTCGGTCTGAGTGTGAGTAGCTGCGGTGACGCGACGCGCGTTCTGGATAACCGCACAGATCGCACAATCAGTCCATATATCGAACGATTCGGAAAGAGCCCTCATCGTTCTGTCACTCGATTGGTTCGACAGCATCTGCGGAACGCCCCCCGGCCGATGCCTTGGACGCCTGATCGCAGCTGGCTGCCTCCGCCCCCATCCGGCGCCTGTCGCCCCGCCGCCCTCAGCTACGCGGCATCGCACACCGGCTCGGACAACCATCCGGTCGGCGTTTCACCGCCCCCTTGCTCGCCCGGCGGCAAGCCTGCCTCCGAGAGCAGACGTTCCACGATCTCGACCAATCGCCGGGCTGCCGCCGGGTCAGTCGTCGCGCTCGCGATGCTGGCAAGTTCGCGCGCCAGCTCCACGAAGTCTTCTGCACCAGTCATGCTGCGGCTCCCTCCGTTGGCGGGAATGTGTCACCCGAACCAGTCGCAATGCATTGATCTAAATCAGGGCGACCCCGTTCATATCTGGTTAACCATTGCCCATGACATTCGCCGACTATCCGCCTGGCGCCAGAGCACCTGCTGCCGGTCATTATGAGGAGCTAAACGTGTTCGGCGCGCGCACGGGAAAGGTTGTAGAGGTTCAACAAGATGAGGCGCTGCCATCGGCGCCACGAGGCTTCACTTGGCGGCCGCTGTGTCAGCGTTCCGCTGCCGAGCTGCGCGACATGGCGCAGGAATATCGTCGCAAGGCTGCCACAGCAACGACTCGGGAAATCCGCGATGCTTTGCAGCGGCTCGGCCGGAAGTGCGGTGACCTGGCCGCGGCGAAGGATTCGCCCCAATAGTGCCTCCCGTCTGGCGGCGCGTCCGAGGCATACAAGAGGGAGGAGGGGCCGGTCGTGATGGTCGGCCCTGCTCCGGCTCCGGCAACCCGCATTGACCTCTCCCACTCGTGCGCTAGCCTGCGCGCGCGGGCACGGCCCGTTACGTCTGTAACTTTAAGGCCGTGCCTCGCTTTCCGGCTCGACCAGTAGGGAGAAGTCTATGTCCTCGCCTTCATCTGGCGGAGGTCGCGTTCGTCTGCGCCTCTGCGCCACCGCGTTCGCCCTCGCAGCCTTCACAGCAGCCACCGCCGACGCGCAGACCGTGCGCGGCGTCACCGACACCGAGATCGTCATCGGCACCGTCACCGACCTCTCCGGCGTCACCGCCGTCCAGGGGGTCAACAACTCCGACGCCATCCGCATGGCGTTCGACCAGGCCAACGCGAAAGGCGGCATCCACGGCCGCAAGATCAAATACGTCGTCGAGGACAACCAGTACCAGGTCCCCCGCGCCGTCCAGGCGATGAACAAGCTGCTGAACAGCGACAACATCTTCCTGGCACTCGATGACGGCGGCACGCCGATGAACGACGCCAACATGCCGTCGCAGTTTGCCAAGAACGTCCCCAACGTCTTCCCGCTGACCGCCGCCCGCTCGATGTACGAGCCCTACAACCGGCTGAAATTCGCCCAGTTCGCCTCCTACTACGACCAGATGCGGTCGGCGGTGAAATACTTCGCCACCCAGCACGGCCGTAAGGCGTTCTGCGTGATGTATCAGGATACCGACTTCGGCAAGGACGTGCTCGCCGGTGTCGTCGCCCAGACTGAGGCGATGGGCATGAAGGTCGTCGCGACCACCGCCCACAAGCCCACCGACACCGACTTCAACGCCCCGGTGGAGAAGCTGAAAGACGCCGGCTGCGATGCGATCATGATGGGCACCATCGTGCGCGACACCAACATCATCATCCAGACGGTCCGCAAGCTAGGCTGGAACGTCGATCTGGTCGGCCAGTTCGCCGCCTATGACACCGCGGTCGCCACGCTGCCCGGCGGCGCCACCGAGGGGTATTTCTGCATGACCCCCGCGCTTTACGTGTATCCCGACGATCCCCGCCCCGCGGTCCAGGCCTTCGCCAAGGAATACAAGGCACGCTACAGCCGCGACCCCAACTTCCACGGCGAGGTCGGCTACACCGCTGCCCAGCTGGTCCTGGTGGCACTCGACAAGGCGGGCAAGGACCTCACCGCGGACAGCTTCATCAAGGCGATGGAGAGCGTCCACGATTACACCGACATCTTCGGCACTCAGCTGAGCTTCGGTCCCGAGCAGCACCACGGCTCGACCAAGTCGTTCCTGACCGTGGTGAAAAACGGCCGCTGGGTCCCCGTGGAGCAGCAAGCCCTCGCCTACTGATCACCGGTACCAGCGTCATTGCGGGCACGGCGGAGCAATCTCGTGGCAGATTGCTCCGCCGTCGCCCGCAAAGACCAGGAGTGGTCCGTGTCCGATCCGTCCCCCTTCCGTCTCGGCCTCGTCGGCGCCGGCCGCATGGGCCTTACCCACCTGCGCGCCCTTTCCACCAGCAAAACGGTTCGCATCACCGCCATCGCCGACCCGTTCGCGACAGCGCACGCCGCCCTTCCCTGCTACGCCGACATCAGCGTCATGCTGGATGCCGGCAATCTCGATGGCGTGCTGGTCGCCGCCCCCACGCCGCACCACCTGTCCCTGATCGAAACCATCGCCGCGGCCGGCCTGCCGATCCTGTGCGAGAAACCCTGCGGCCTCACCGCCGCCCAGGCCCGCGCCGCCGCCGCCATTGCCCAGCGCCATAACGTGCGCCTCCAGATCGCCTACTGGCGCCGCTTCGTCCCGGCGCTGCAACGCCTTCGCCGGGCCATCGCAGCGGGCGAGTTCGGCGAAATCTACTGCGTCAACTGCTATCAATGGGACGGCGAGCCGCCGTCGGCACAGTTCCAGGCCAGCAGCGGCGGCATCTTCATCGACATGGGTGTCCACGAGTTCGACCAGGTCCGCTGGCTCACCGGCTCCGACATCGTCCATATCACCGCCGCGACCCACCCGACGCAGGACGCCGCCCAGGCCCTGGCCACACTCTCCAACGGTGCCACCGCCCTGGTCTCGCTCGGCCGCCGCTACCCGCTTGGCGATGTCTGCCGTGTCGAGGTGTTCGGCGAACGCGATTCCCAGGACTGCCGCTTCCTGTGGCCCCCCGACACCGACACCGTCTTCCTGCAGGCGCTCCGCCATCAGGCCGAGGCCTTCGCCCGCGGTGACACCACCGGCGCAACCGCCGAGGATGCCGTTGCGGCGCTCGCCGCCGCGGAACAGGCAGCTTGAGGCAGACCATGGCAGTGCAACTCGGCATCAACCCGATCACCTGGACCAACGACGACATGCCGGAACTCGGCGGCGATATCCCGCTCGAGACCTGCCTCGCCGAAACGCGCCAGGCCGGCTACTGCGGCACCGAGCTCGGCGGCAAGTTTCCCCGCACCTCAGCGGCGCTCGGTCCCATCCTCGCACGCCACCAGTTGCGGCTCGTCTCCGGCTGGTTCGACGGCCGCATCCTGGAACGCAGCGCCGCGGAGGAATTCGCCGCAATCGAACCGCACCTGGCGCTGCTGCGGGACCTCGGCTGCAAGGTCGTGGTCTACGCCGACACCTCCGGCCGCGAGGGCTTCCCACCGATCTCCCGGCGCCCGACGCTCGCCGACGCCGACTGGCCCGCCTACGGGCGCAAGCTCACCGCGCTCGCCGAACGCATGGCGGCCTTCGGTGTGCGGATGGCGTTCCACCACCACATGGGCACCATCGTCGAATCGGCCTCCGACATCGACCACCTGATGGCGGCGACCGGCGACGCCGTGGGCCTGCTGTTCGATTCCGGCCACTGCCTGTTCGCCGGCGCCGAACCGGCCGCGATCCTCGACCGGCATATCGCCCGCGTGGTCCACGTGCATTGCAAGGACCTGCGCCGCCCCATCCTGGAACGCGCTCTCGCCGAGGACATGACCTTCCTCGCCGCGGTCCTCGAAGGCGTGTTCACCGTCCCAGGCGACGGCTGCATCAACTTCCCGCCGCTGCTGCGGCGTCTGCACCATGCCGGATACGCTGGCTGGCTCGTGGTGGAGGCCGAGCAGGATCCCCGCAGGGCCCACCCGCTGACCTACGCCTCGCTCGGTTATCGCAATCTGCTCGCCATGGCCCTGGGAGCGGGCTTTGAAGTGAGCGCGGCCTAAGGTCGACCCGGCCGACCGGCCGGCGGCCGCTCCTTCTTGGCCGGCTCGACATTCTCCTGCCCCGCGCGCGTGCCGCCGAACCGATCGGCGCCCTGCGCGTCTGCCGCTCCCGGCTTCTTGTGTGTGCCCGTGTTCTGCTGACCGTCGCTATGATGCACCGTTTCCTCGGTGTGGGGCTGCTTCATCAGTTCCTCGCACCGTTGTCGTTCCGATTCTGCGCCTGGCTTGGCGTATCCTTGTTCGCCTCATGGTGGCCGACCGCACAGCCGGCTGCCGCGCCGAGCACGGTGTGATGCCCCGCCATATGTCCTGCCACTCCGCCGACCGCAGCGCCCTTCAGGCAGCCCTTCGCCTGCGCCGGACCAGCGGCACTCGTTACCGTCAGCAGGCCCAGAATAGTTACGATTGCAATCAGTTTCATCCGAAGTTCCCTCTACGATAGAGTCTGATCGCAGGGGTAACGCTGCCTGGCATTTGCCGCCCGCCGAACGGGCCTGCAAGATGCCGTGATCACAGGAGACCCTCGATGCAGCTCGCGCTATCCACCTGGCATGAAGTTGAAGAGTACCTGCGCGGCTCGCGCGGCATCATCGTCCCCATCGGCTCGACCGAGCAGCACGGGCCGAACGGCCTCATCGGCACCGATCATCTGGATGCCGAATTCGTCGCCAAGGGCGTCGGCGATGCCATCGGCGCCCTGATCGCACCCACGCTCACCATCGGCATGTCCCAACATCACCTGGGCTTCACCGGGTCCATCACGCTGCGGCCGTCCACGCTGATCGCGGTGGTGGGCGACGTGGTCACCTCGCTGATGAAGCACGGCTTCGAGCGGTTCCTGTTCATCAACGGCCATGGCGGCAATGTCGCCACGGTCACCGCGGCATTCGACGAGATCTATTCGGCCTCATCGATGCGCGGCCCGGACTCGTCATCGCCGGTCCGCTGCAAGATGCTGTTCTGGTCGCAGGGACCGCGCGCCACCGCGCTGTCGAAGGAACTGTACGGCGATTCGGAAGGCAGCCACGCCACTGCATCGGAGGTATCCTTGTCGCAGCACTACCACCCCGAGGCGATCAAATACGCGCAGATGTCGCCGAAGGTCGCGCCGAAGAGCAAAGGCTTCTTCGACTGCGCGGACTACCGGCGGCGGTTTCCGGACGGGCGCATCGGGTCCGATCCGTCGCTGTCCTCGCCGGAACACGGCGCGCGGATCTACTCCGCGGCAGTGGCCGATATGGTCGAAGTCTATCAGGCGTTCATGGCCGACTGATGGAACGCCTCGACCCCATCAAGCTGGAGATCATCCGCGGCGCCATCCGCGCTGCACAGGCGGAAATGGACGCGCTGCTGGAACGCACCGCGATCAGCGCCTTCATCCGCGAGAAGAAGGATTTCTACACCGCCCTGTTCGATGCCGATGGCGTCATGGTGGTCGGTTCGATGGTGCCGATCTTCGGTGACATCACCGGCCCCGTGTTCGCGCGCTTCTCCCCCGACACCATGCGCGAGGGCGACCTCTACTGGTACAGCGACTGCTACGCCTCGCGCGGCGCGGTGTCGCATTCCAACGACCAGGTGTTCCTGGCGCCGGTGTTCCACAACGGCAAGCGCGCGGCGTTCGTCATGGGCTGGGCGCATTTCTCCGATATCGGCGGCCTGCGTCCCGGCTCGATCAGCTCGGATGCCACCGACATCTTCCAGGAAGGCATCATCATCCCGCCGACGAAGCTGATCGACGCCGGCACGGTGAACGAGGCCGCGCTGGAGATCTTCCACCGCAA
>DATJJM010000065.1:0-12251 GCA_035492535.1 Acetobacteraceae bacterium
ACCGGCAACAACCTGCCGGTTCAGTTCGACATCATGGCGGCGCCCGGCGAGCACCACGCCGACGAACTTCACCTGATGTTCGTCGCCAAGGGCGGTGGCAGCGCCAACAAGTCATTCCTGTTCCAGGAAACGCGCGCCATCCTGTCGCCCGAGCGGCTGCTGAAGTTCCTCGATGGCAAGATGCGTTCCCTGGGAACCAGCGCCTGCCCGCCCTACCACCTGGCGATCGTGATCGGTGGCACCAGCGCCGAGCTGACACTGAAGACGGTGAAGCTGGCATCCACGCGCTGGCTCGACACACTGCCGACGACGGGCAGCAAGGCGGGCCACGCGATCCGCGATCTGGAGATGGAGCAGAAGGTGCTGGAGCTGTCGCGCACACTCGGCATCGGCGCGCAATTCGGCGGTAAATACTTCTGTCATGACGTGCGGGTGATCCGGCTGCCGCGCCACGGCGCATCGCTGCCGGTCGGCATCGGCGTCTCATGCAGCGCCGATCGGCAGATCATGGCGAAGATCACGCCCGAGGGCGTGTTCCTGGAACAGTTGGAGACCGATCCCGCGAAATATCTGCCTGAGACGACGGACGCGCACCTGGGTGACGATGCGGTCACGGTCGATCTGAACCGGCCGATGAGCGAGATCCGCCGCCAGCTGGCTGCGCAACCGGTGAAGACGCGGCTCATGCTGACCGGCACCATGGTAGTGGCCCGCGACATCGCCCACGCGAAGCTGCAGGAACGCCTGGATCGTGGCGAGGGACTGCCGGCATACTTCAAGGATCACCCGGTGTATTACGCGGGTCCAGCGAAGACGCCGACGGGGTACGCCACCGGCTCGTTCGGTCCCACGACGGCGGGGCGTATGGACAGCTATGTGGCGGCGTTCCAGGCGGCGGGTGGCTCCCTCGTGATGCTGGCGAAGGGCAACCGCTCCAAGGCCGTGAAGGACGCCTGCAAGGCGAATGGCGGCTTCTATCTCGGCAGCGTCGGTGGCCCCGCCGCACGCCTCGCGCAGGACTGCATCCGCAAGGTCGAGGTCCTGGAATATCCGGAACTCGGCATGGAAGCAGTCTGGCGCATCGAGGTGGAGAATTTCCCTGCATTCATCGTGATCGATGACAAGGGCAACGATTTCTACGACGGGCTCGAATAATGCGCTTCACTGTCGATCGCATCGACCACATCGTGCTGAACGTGAAGGACGTGGAGATCACCGCGACCTGGTATCAGCGCGTGCTCGGCATGGAGCGCGAGGATTTCGGCCCCAAGGCTCGCACCGCGCTGAAATTCGGCGGCCAGAAACTCAACATCCGCCCCATCGATGCCGAACCCGGAACCTGGGTGACGGGGGTGAACGATGGTCCGGGCTCCACCGACGTGTGCTTCATAACCGCCGTCCCGCCCGATGAGGTGATCGGCCATCTGCATGACTGCGGCGTGACGATCCTGGCAGGGCCCGTCGAACGCGCCGGCGCGTTGGGGCCGATGATATCGGTGTATTGCCGCGATCCGGATGGCAACCTGGTCGAGATCGCCTATTACCAGCCGCTCTGATGGATACCGCATTGCGCACTCGCATTGGCCTCGCGGCCTTCGCCTGCTTTCTGGCGAGCATTCCGCTGGCCAACTGGATGATCGGCCATGTTGGCACCGCCTGCGCGCCGCAAGGGCCGTGCCTTGTCCCGGTCGCGCCCGGACTGCTGGCGCCATCGGGCGTGTTGACGGTTGGTGCGGCCCTCGTGCTGCGCGATGTGGTTCAGCGCTGTTTGGGCTTCACCTGGGGCCTGCTGGCGATTGGCATTGGCACCATCCTTTCAGCGCTGGTTGCTCCCGCGTCACTGGTGGTCGCGTCAGGTTGCGCCTTCGCGCTCAGCGAATGCGTCGACTTTGCGGTGTATACACCTTTGCAGCAACGCCAGCTCACCCTGGCGGTCGTCGCCTCGTCGAGTGTCGGGCTGGTGGTCGATTCCGTCGTGTTCCTGGGCTTAGCGTTCGGCAGCCTGGAGTTCCTCCCTGGTCAGGTGGTGGGCAAGTTGTGGGCCGTGCTGATCGCCATCCCACTGATGCGGCTGCTGCGTCGGGTGGCGCCGACTCCCGCCTGATGCGGCTGTCCGACTTCGACTTCGACCTGCCGCCGGAGCGTATTGCGCAGCATCCCGTCCGGCCGCGCGATGCGGCGAGGCTGCTGCACGTGGCACGTGACGGCCTGGCGGATCGGATCATGCGCGACCTGCCGTCACTGCTGCGTCCCGGCGACGTGCTGGTGGTCAACGACACGCGCGTGATCCCGGCGCAGTTCACCGCCAGGCGTGGTGACGCCCGTATCGGCATCACGCTGGATCAGCCACGCCCCGATGGCACATGGCACGCACTGGCGCGCAATGCGCGGCGGCTGCGAGACGGCGATGAACTGACGTTTGAGGGCAGCGATCAGCTCCGCGCCAAGGTACTGACACGCGACCCGGACGGAGGCGTGACTCTGGCCTTCAACCGGCTCGATGAAGTGTTTCGCAGTGCTGGCGTGCTCGCTCTGCCACCCTACATCGAACGCGCCGATGGACCGCTGCCCGAGGACGCCAGCGATTACCAGACGATGTTTGCCAGGAATGAGGGCGCGGTAGCCGCACCAACCGCGGGGCTGCATTTCACGCCTGCGCTGACGGACGCGCTGGACCAGCGTGGCATACGGCGGGTTACGGTCACACTGCATGTTGGCGCCGGCACATTCCTGCCGGTCCGCACCGACGATGTCGCGCAGCACCACATGCATGCCGAGCGCGGTGAGATCACTGCCGAGTCCGCCGCCATGATCAACGCGGCACAGCGCGTGGTTGCCGTGGGCACGACAAGCCTGCGGCTGCTGGAAACCGCCGCCACCGAAGACGGTGCGGTCCGGCCATTCACCGGGGACACCTCCCTCTTCATCACGCCAGGCCACCGGTTCCGCGTGGTGGATCTGCTCGTGACCAACTTCCACCTGCCACGCTCGACGCTCTTCATGCTGGTCTGCGCGTTCGCAGGCACGGAGCGCATGCGTGGCGCCTATGCACATGCCATCGGCGCGGGCTATCGCTTCTACTCTTATGGCGACGCCTGCCTGCTGGAGCCATGACCGCATTCGCGCATATCGTCCTCGCCACCGATGGCGCCGCGCGCGCCGGCGTGCTGCGCACCGCCCATGGCGATATTGCGACACCAGCCTTCATGCCCGTGGGCACGGCCGGAACGGTGAAGGCCATGACCGCCGATGCGGTGCGCTCCACCGGCGCGGATATCGTGCTGGGCAACACCTACCATCTGATGCTGCGTCCTGGCGCCGAACGAGTGGCCAGCCTCGGCGGCCTGCACCGGTTCATGGACTGGTCTGGCCCGATCCTGACCGACTCCGGTGGCTTCCAGGTCATGTCACTGGCCAAGCTGCGCAAGCTTGACCCCGACGGCGTGACCTTCCAGTCGCACCTGGATGGCTCGACGCATCGGCTGACACCGGCACGCTCGATCGAGATCCAGCATCTGCTCGATGCCACCATCACGATGGCGCTCGATGAATGCACCTCTTTCCCGGCCACGGAAGAACAAGCGGGTGTGTCCATGCAATTGTCCATGCACTGGGCGGAGCAGTCGCGTGCCGCGTTCCGGCCACGCGACGGCTACGGCCTATTCGGCATCGTGCAGGGCAGCGTCTATCCGGGACTTCGCGCCGCATCGGCTCGTGCGCTCACTGCCATCGGCTTCGACGGCTACGCAGTCGGTGGCCTCGCGATCGGTGAAGGCCAGGCCACCACGTTCGCCGTGCTGGACGCGACCGTGCCGCAACTGCCCACCGATGCCCCGCGTTATCTGATGGGCGTCGGCACGCCGGACGACCTAATCGGCGCAGTCCAACGCGGCATCGACATGTTCGACTGCGTCATTCCCACCCGCGCCGGACGCACGGCTCGCGCCTACACCTCGCGCGGTGTGTTCAATCTGCGCAACGCCCGCTTCGCCGACGACGCCGCGCCGCTTGATGCTGGCTGCGCCTGTCCGGCTTGCACCCGCCACAGCCGTGCCTATCTTCATCATCTGTTCAAGGCCGAGGAAATGCTCGGCCCCATGCTGCTCACCTGGCACAATGTGCAGTATTATCAGGACCTGATGCGCAGCCTGCGTGCCGCCATCGCCGACCACCGGCTACAGGCGTTCGCCAGCGCCGCGCGCGCCGGTTGGGCGTCCGAGGAACCGTCATGACCGACCCCGCCTACGCCGGCCTCACGCAACTGGGCCATCACGTCGAGCAGCCGGCCAACCCCGCTGTGGCAAGGCTTGAACGCGTGGCCAATCCCGCGCCCGGCAAACACTACGTGGTGCGGTTCACCTGTCCGGAATTCACCTCGCTCTGCCCGATCACCGGCCAGCCCGACTTCGCGCATATCGTCATCGACTACATTCCGCGCGAATGGCTGGTGGAGAGCAAGTCGCTGAAGCTGTACCTGACCGCCTTCCGCAATCACGGTGCCTTCCACGAGGCATGCACCATGGCGATCGCCGATAAGCTGATCGCGTTGCTCGAACCCGTGTGGCTGCGCATCGGCGGCTACTGGTATCCGCGCGGCGGCATCCCGATCGATGTCTTCTGGCAGACCGGCGCCCCGCCGGATGGCACCTGGATCCCGCCGCAGGACGTGGCGCCGTATCGTGGACGCGGCTGACCCGAAGCCATTGATCCGCGAGCGCGCCTTCGCGCTCGGCTTCGATGCGATCGGCTTCTGCCGTGCCGAGCTCGGCCCCCAGGCGCGCGACCGGCTGCGGGATTTCCTGGCCGCGGGACAGCATGGCGACATGGGCTGGCTCGCTGAACGAACCGCCGCCCGCGGCGACCCGAAGCAGTTGTGGCCAGAGGCGCGCAGCGTGATCGCGCTCGGTCTGTCCTACGCGCCGGAGGATGATCCGCTGGCATCGCTGGCATTGCGCGACCGCGGCACAATCTCGGTCTATGCGCGCAACCGCGACTACCACGACGTGGTGAAAGGCATGCTGAAACACCTGGCCCAATTCGTCGTGTCCCGCTTCGGACCGGACGTGAAGGTGTTCGTCGATACCGCGCCGGTAATGGAAAAGCCGCTGGCTGCCGAGGCCGGACTTGGCTGGCAGGGCAAACACACCAACCTGGTGTCGCGCTCGCATGGTTCATGGCTGTTCCTGGGCGAGATCTACACCACGCACCAGATCGTGCCCGACGAACCGCACCGCGATCACTGCGGCACCTGTACGCGCTGCCTCGACATCTGTCCGACCGACGCATTCCCTGCGCCGTACCGGCTCGATGCCACCCGCTGCATTTCCTACCTGACCATCGAGCATCACGGACCAATCCCACACGAGCTGCGGCCGCTGATCGGCAACCGTATCTACGGATGTGATGATTGCCTGGCGGTCTGTCCGTGGAACCGCTTCGCCCGTGCCACGCCGCACGACCGATTGCGTCCGCGCGAAGACCTCACCGCGCCGCGGCTGGCGGAGCTCGCCCTACTGGATGATGCCGGGTTCCGCGCCTTGTTCAGCGGTTCGCCCATCAAGCGTATTGGTCGCGACCGTTTCGTACGCAACGTGTTGACCGCCATCGGCAACTCGGGTGAGCGATCGCTGCTGCCAGTGGCGGTGCGTTTGGCGCGCGATTCGAACCCGATTGTGGCCGAGGCCGCGACCTGGGCGTGCCAGCGCCTTTGCCCGTCCACAGTCACGTTACCGTGACGAACCCCGGTGCGATCGCGCAAGCTCGTGACATACTTGCTCGCAAGGATCGGGTATGAGGGAAGGATATGTTTAACTGATTCCAAATGTCGGGAGAGCGAAAGGTTGAAACAGGCGGCGGAATCTGCGCTGCCGGGAGGCAGCCTTTGGCTGGACTGATCAAACGCAGCTTTTCGCTTGCAGGCCATCGCACCAGCGTGGCGCTGGAGGAGGAGTTCTGGGCCGCCTTGGCCCATATCGCCGCTGAGCGTCAGCAAACCATCACCGCGCTGGTCGCGGCCACCGATGCCGGCCGCGGTGCGGGCCAACCATTGGCTTCTGCGTTGCGGGTGCTGGCGCTGCGCGAATTTTTCCCGGTGCCATTAACCTCATCCTAAATCGATCGTCGCATCCTTGTAACATGCAGCAAAAAAGGGGATGTCCCTATGATGCGCGCGACACCTGCGCCGCGGCCCGGCCGCGCCGATTGTAGCGAACTGGTGTTGTCGGACCGGTTGATCACCCTGGCGGAAGACGCGGATCGCGCCGGCTATACGGACACGGCTGAGATGCTGCTGAAGCTGGCCTGCAGCGTGTTTGACGAGGCGCCAAGGAAGCTGCACTGACCCTAGCCGGCGCAACAGGGCGTTCAGCCCTGGTGCCTCTGCCTGTGGTTTGCGATCAGCGACTCCGGCTCTCGTGTCTCCCTGCCACTGTGGCATTCCCTGTTTGCAAGTGACTCCTCCTGCCGCAATGTCGCGGATCCGCGGACGTCAGGGAGAGGAGTCGCACGTGCACGACGACAGAAGCTTTCGGGGATCGATCCCGGCACTGTATGATCAGCACCTGGGACCGATGATCTTTGCGCCGTATGCGGAAGACTTGGCATCGCGGCTCGCGGACCTCCGAAGCGGTCGCGTCCTGGAGACCGCAGCCGGAACGGGTGTGGTCACCCGCACGTTGGCGTCGGTTTTACCTGAAAGTATTTCGATCGACGCAACCGACCTGAACCAATCGATGTTGGACCATGCCTCGAGTAAGCTGTCATCGACGCGGGTGACCTGGCGGCAGGCAGACGCCCAGACGTTGCCGTTTGGCGACGGGACGTTTGACGCTGTGGTGTGCCAGTTTGGCGTGATGTTCTTCCCTGATCAGTCCAAAGCATTTTCCGAAGCATATCGCGTCCTGAAACCGGGCGGGCGGTTCCTGTTCAACGTGTGGGACCGGATCGAGGAAAATGAATTCACCGATCTGGTCGTGCGCTCCGTTGCGTCGCTGTTCCCTGATGATCCGCCGATGTTCCTGGTGCGCACACCGCACGGCCACCACGACACTGCCCCGTTGCTGGCGCGGCTGCGAACGGCAGGCTTCGAATCGATTGGAGCTGAAGCCGTCGCCAAGACAAGCACAGCGCCGAGTGCCCGGTCCGCCGCCATCGGTTTCTGTCAGGGCACCCCAATGCGGAACGAGATCGAAGCCCGCGATCCGAGCCGATTGACGGAAGCGACCGAGTCCGCGGCAACCGCGATCACCGCCCGCTTTGGTTCGGGACCGATCAGTGGAAAGATCAGGGCGCATATAATCTCTGCCCGACGATGACGCTGCCGCCTGCGTCACACTCGTTGCCGGCGCGTCATGTCCGCATGGTCGGCGGATGGTGGGCGCGACAGGGATTGAACCTGTGACCCCCGCCATGTCAAGGCGATGCTCTCCCGCTGAGCTACGCGCCCATCCGCCGGGAAAAAATACGCGTGGTGAGCGCCGCGGGCAAGGTTAAGGTCGTGACAGCACGCGTCGCGGCGGCTTCTATAGCGCCATGGACGTGCCAGTCACCACCACCACCACCACCACTCTTGCTCCGACCGACCCGGTGGTAGTGCGGCGCCCATCGCAACAGACTGTTCCGATCGTTTTCGCCTCGCCGCACTCGGGACGGCACTATCCGGACGAATTGCTGGCGTCCTCGCGCCTCGATGCGCTCAGCCTCCGGCGCAGTGAGGACAGCTTCGTCGACGAGTTGTTCGCGGCCGCGCCGGACCTTGGTGCACCGTTGATTGCGGCGACCTTCCCGCGCGCCTGGTGTGATGCGAATCGCGAGCCGTGGGAGCTGGACCAGGGAATGTTCGCCGACCGGTTGCCCGGCTGGGTGAACACGACGAGCGCCCGTGTCGGCGCCGGGCTGGGGACGATCGCGCGGGTCGTGGCCTCGGGAGAGGCGATCTATCGCAGCAAGCTATCGTTTGCCGATGCCGAGCGGCGCATTAACACCTGCTGGCAGCCATTCCACGAGACACTCGAGGGGCTGGTCGCCGGGACGCAGGCGGTGTTTGGAGCATGCCTGCTGATCGATTGTCATTCGATGCCGACGCACGGCCACGTGAGCCGGTCCGGCGGGAAGCCAGCCGATTTCGTGCTCGGCGACGCGCATGGTACAGCCTGTTCGCCGTTGGTCACCCGGCTGGTCGAAGGGCTGCTGTCAGCGCAGGGTTTCTCGGTGCGTCGGAACGATCCTTATGCCGGCGGCTACATCACCCGCCACTATGGTCGGCCGCGCGATGGTGTGCAGGCGCTCCAGATCGAGATCGCCCGAGACCTGTACATGGACGAGGCACGAATCGAGCGGCTGGTCGGGTTTGCCGATGTCCAGTCTGCGGTGACGCGGCTGATTTCGGACCTGACCAAGAGCCTTTCGCTGCCCTGACACCTGCCGCCACGTCCCTCGGCAAAAAAATTGGCGACCCTTTTGGGGCCGCCAAGTTTAGGGAGGAAACGTCCAAGAAAGCAGACAGCGCGGCCAAGGGCCGCATTGCTGCGATGCACAACTTAGGCGATCGGTCGTTTGCATGCAAGCGATTTTTCGCAATGCACCATTGCTCAGAATTGGGGGCTCCCGCTGCCGCCCGCCGGCAATCGTTCGCTAAGCCTTCCGGCGCAGAATTGGGCCATGCAGCGTGTTTGGATCGCCGTTCTCATACTGATGGCCATGGCCTGGCCGATCCGCGCAGAACCCGCGGCACCCTCGGCCGCGTCTCCCGGACTTTTTTGTCGTGTGGCGGTGGCTGCGGCTGAGCGGGCAAATGGGATACCAGCACACCTGCTTGCGGCCATCAGCCGGGTCGAGAGTGGCCGGCACGACCCGGTGACGGACGGCGTGCATCCCTGGCCCTGGACCGCCAATGCCGAGGGTCAAGGGTATTTTTTTGATACCAAAGCCCAGGCGGTCGCGGCTGTGCGCGATATGCAGGCGCGCGGCGTACGGTCGATCGATGTCGGCTGTGGCCAGGTGAACCTGATGCACCATCCGGACGCCTTCCCAAGCCTCGACGTCGCCTTCGATCCGCAGGCTAATGCGGCGTTTGCCGGAAAGTTCCTGAAGGAGCTGTTCGACCAGACCGGTGACTGGACCAGGGCAGTCTCACTGTACCACTCGGCGACGCCAGGCATTGGCGATGAGTATCGCAAGCAGGTGTTGGCGGCATGGCCAAATGAGACACGGATCGCCGGCATTGTCGGTGGTTCGCCCAGTAGATCCCCATTGGCACGGGCCTGGGGAGCAACGTTAGGTTCACCAGGATCGGCTGGAATGATCGGTCCGGGGGCACGCACGCTCATGGCGTCGACCGCCGGTCGAGGGGCAGGGGCTGGGCGCAGCCTCGAAGCCTACCGGACGATGCCGATCAGATTGGCCGTGCAGACGCCACCACCGGGAAGGGTCATTAGCCGCTCGTTTCAGTAGCTCCGCGGCAAGCCCAGGACGTGCTCCGCGATATAAGAGAGAATCAGGTTCGTGCTGATCGGTGCCACCTGGTACAGGCGCGTCTCGCGGTATTTGCGCTCCACGTCGTATTCCTCGGCGAAGCCGAAACCACCATGGGTCTGGAGGCACGCCTCGGCGGCAGCCCATGACGCATCCGCGCCCAGCAGCTTGGCCATATTCGCTTCCTCGCCTGGCGTCAGGCCCGCTTCGAATTTGGCGCAACCTTCGCGGATCATCAGCTCCGCGGCACGCATCTGCGCGTAGGCGCGGGCAAGCGGAAACTGGATCCCCTGGTTCTGGCCGATCGGCCGGCCGAACACCTGGCGGTCACGGGCATAGTCCGTGGCCTTCTTCAGGAACCAGCGGGCATCGCCGATGCACTCGGCGGAGATCAGCAGTCGCTCCGCATTCATGCCGTCCAGGATGTAGCGGAAGCCCTTGCCTTCCTCGCCGATCAGGTTCTCCGCCGGAACAACCAGGTTATCGAAGAAGATCTCGGTCGAGTTGTGGTTCATCATGGTGCGCAGCGGGCGAATGGTCATGCCGTGGCCAACTGACGTGCGCATGTCGACGATGAACGTGGACAGCCCGTCGGTCCGCCGCTTCACTTGGTCGCGTTGTGTCGTTCGGGCGAGCAGCAGCATCAGGTCGGAATGCTCGGCACGGCTGGTCCAGACCTTCTGGCCGTTCACCACGTAGTGGTCGCCTTCGCGCCTGGCGAAGGTGCGGAGCGAGGTGGTGTCCGTGCCGCTGGTGGGCTCTGTCACGCCGAACGCCTGCAACCGCAACTCGCCCGTGGCGATCTTCGACAGGTACTCCTGCTTCTGCTTGGGCGAGCCATGCCGGAGGATGGTGCCCATGATGTACATCTGCGCGTGACACGCCGCACCGTTGCAGCCCTCGGCGTGGATCGTCTCCAGTATCGCCGCCGCGGCGGACAGCGGCAGGCCTGCGCCGCCGTATTCCTCGGGGATCAGTGCCGCGAGATAGCCAGCCTCGGTCAGTGCAGCGACGAATTCGGTGGGATAGGCCCTGTCGCGGTCCAAAGCGCGCCAGTACTCGCCGGGGAAGCGGGCGCAGAGCTTGGCGACCTCGACGCGGATCTCTGCATGCGGATCGGTGGGTAGCGAATGGTCCATGGCGCATCTCCCGCGGCTGCCTTGGTGTTAGGGCGGATGGGGGAGGGTGTGCAAGGCGACGGCAGGCAGGACGCCGCTCCTTCAGCCTCGGCCGATATAGGGCATCTTCGTCGCCATCACGGTCATGAACTGCACGTTCGCCTCAAGCGACAGACTGGCCATGTAGGCGACGCCACGCGCGACGTCGTTCACGTCGATGCGGGCTTCCGCTTCCACGCGTCCCGTGGCCTGGAGTCGGCCGCGCGCAGTGTCCTCGTTGCGGGTGGTTGCGGCGTTGCCGATGTCGATCTGTCCGCACGCGATGTCGAACTCGCGGCCGTCCAGCGACAGCGAGCGCGTCAGACCGGTCATCCCGTGCTTGGTCGCGGCATAGGCTGTCGAGTTGCGGCGTGGCACATGCGCCGACACCGAGCCGTTGTTGATGATGCGGCCACCACGCGGCTGCTGGTGCTTCATCATGCGGAACGCATGCTGCGCGCACAGGAACGCACCGGTCAGGTTGGTCGCGACGACGGTTGACCATTGCTCATAGGTCAGGTCCTCGATCGGGATGTTGCGCGTGCTGGTGCCCGCGTTGTTGAACAGCAGATCGACGCGGCCATACGTCGCCCTGACCGTGTCGAACAGCGCCGCGATCGAGCCGGGATCGGTCACATCCGTCGGCACCACCAGCATTTTCGGAGGCGTCCCCTTGGTGAGTGCGGCAGTCTCCTCCAGCATGTTCTGCCGGCGCCCTGCCAACACCACCGAGAAGCCGTCAGCATGCAGCGCGAGCGCGGTTGCCCGGCCGATGCCGCTGCCCGCGCCGGTGATCACGGCGATCTTGTCCGATGTGGCCATGGCTGGAGATCCCCCTTGTGTCGCGTGCAGTGTCAACCGTCGCCCCGCAGGAGGGCAACCGCTGGGCATCACCGGCCGCACGCACTACGCTGGCGAGAGTTCGCAGAAGGACGCACGGCGATGACGATCACGGTCCGGCAATTGCACCCGCTGTTCTGCGCCGAGATCGGTGGTGTCGATACCGGCGCGCCGATGAGTGATGCGACCTTCGCGGAGATCCGAGCGGCCCTGGACGAGTACTCCGTCCTGGTGTTCCACGATCAAAGCCTGGATGACGAACGGCAGATCGCGTTCAGCCAAAGCTTCGGTCCGCTGGAGATGGCGGGCAAGGCCAATCCTGCGGTGGGAACCTATTTCGCGCGCCAATCGAATCTGGACATCGCCAGCGGCGAGGTGATTCCAGCCGAGGATCGGCGGATGATCTACCAGAAGGGCAACTACCTCTGGCACTCAGACAGTTCATTCAAACCGGTGCCATCGCTGTGCTCGCTGCTGTCGGCCCGTGTCGTGCCTTCCGCGGGCGGCAATACCGAGTTTGCCACCATGCGCGCGGCGTATGACGCACTGCCTGGGATCATCGCGCGGCACCTTGCGGATCTCGTTGCTGAGCACAGCCTGGTCTATTCGCGCGGCACGGTCTCGACCGTCGCTTTGACGGGGGACATGAAAGCCGAACTGCCCGGGGCCTGGCAGAGCATGCTTCGCATCAATCCGGTGAACGGGCGCAAGGCGATCTATGCCGGCGCGCACGCGTCGCACGTGATTGGCTGGCCACGTGAGCAGGGCCGGGCGTTCATCCAC
>DATJJM010000066.1:0-2605 GCA_035492535.1 Acetobacteraceae bacterium
GTCGTTCGCCCGATAAGTCGCACGGTCACTGTGTAATCGACGGCCGACGTGCCGCCCGACAGAAGGAAGCCGGCCTGAAGACCGTCGGCGCTGATGGCAGTGGCGACGCACATAAGGGTGCCGTCGTTCGGGGTGATGGTCTTCGCGGGCGGTGCGAGAAGTGTATCGCCATTGTCCTGACACCACCCCGTCGCATCCGCCCACCACCAGTCCGTAGCAAGCGGATGTTTGGCGGCCCAGCGATACGGGACGGCCGGTGAGATGCCGCGTGTCGCCAGCATCTGCGCGCTGCTGTAGATCCGCACGGTGCGGACGGCGGAGGGAACGGGGATTGTCATGGTGTCTCCGCGGGGCGGGGATGGGGGAGGCTGGGGCGCCCCGACAGCAGTTAGACCGCGGTGGTCTGGCCGATCTGCAGCGTGCCAGTCGGATCGGCGCGGGCTTCGGTGCCTGCGGGTGGCGACCATATCGAGGTGTCGCCGTCCCAGAGGACGACGTTCAGCACGTAGCCCGGCGCTACGCTGCTTGTCGTGCCATCAGGATTGGTGATCGTCGTCGCAGCAGTCGCGATGATTGCGTAGGGCTGCACAGCCATCAGGAATACTCCTCGATAATGATTATGCCGTTGCTGCCGGACCCTCCCGTGAAGCCGGACGAGGTGTTGCTGCCGTTAACGGAACAGGAGGCGCCTGATCCACCCGCTCCGTGGCCTTGCCCATTCTCGCCATTGGAATTCGCGACCGAATTGCCGGCGCCACCGAAGCGACTTGAGCCACCCTTGCCGGAGATGAGCGAGCCACCCGTAATAGCGAACCATAGGCCGGGCGTGCCGGCGTCCCCTTTGGCAAGCGTTAGCACGGTCCCTACCGTCGCGGCGGCAGAGCTAGCGGTGCCCCCACTGCCTCCAGGAGAGCCGACTGTCTGCGTTGACCCAGCAGGGCCGAGGCTTCCGCTGCCGCCATTGGCTGTCAGGCTCAAGACGGACCCCATGATGAACGAAGTCGCGCCTCCCGTGCCTCCCAATGTTTGCCCAGGGGCACCACCAGTCCCGGCCGCGCCGATCGTCATGGTTGCACCGGCAATGGAGGCGACCGGTCCGAACCATTCGAAGAAGCCTCCGGCGCCAGCGCCCCCAGTCGCAACGCCTTGTGCCGACCCGCTGCCTAGGCCGGGGCTCCCGCCCGCACCTGCACCTGCGCCCTGGCCACGGATGCGCGCTGAATTAGCCCCTGGGGTTGGGTTATAGGTTCCGTTGGCCGTGATAACTTGGATGTTGAGAAGTCGGCCCTTCAGCTTGGCCGCGAGCTGAGTTCGATCAGTCTTGCTCAGCGCCGTGCCATCGCCCGTGATGGCATTCGCGAGTTCCTCCTGAACGGCATTCATCCAGTCGCCGTCGACGATCGTCGCGGGAATTCCACTGGCGGGATCACCGACCGTAAAAAAGCCGTTGGGATTCGGGCCGACAGCACCCGGCGTCGGAAGCGTGGTCGCTGCCGTCGAGTTGTCAATGCGATACATTGGACCGCCTAGCTATAGTTGAAGATGACTGTGGTGTGGGCTGGGGCGAGCCGCCGCAGCTCACACTGAAGGACGGTATTGCCCCAGGTCGCGAGAGGTTCACCGGCCGCGCCGATGCCGACCGAAAAATAGGAGATAGAGAACTGCGGCGCGTTGACCTGCCAGACAAAGGCCCAGGCCTCGCCATACAGCGGGCTGCCGACAGTGCTGGCGCCTACGCGAAAGGGCGAGAACTGCGTGATCGTGATGTCATAGCCCAGCGTCTTCGCGAAGTTCACGAAGTAGGCGATGCTCTGTCCTCCCCCAGCGATGAAGCGGGCGGTGACCTGGGCCTGGCGCAGCGCGGTCGTCGGCGCTTCCCCAGCGCAGGGGTCTGGCAGCCCGAGAGATGCCTCCCATTCTGGCAGGAGTTCGTCCGCGGTGGAGGGGAAGGCGTCGGTAAGCAGATTTAGCGCGCGGGCAGAGGCGCGCTGCGGCGTCGGCGCGAGCGCCTCAACTGCCTGCTGCTGGGTCGTATCGGGATACGCCGGCCAAACGCGGCCCGTCGGCATGAGATAGCGGATGGCGGTCCCATAATCGCTATCGGTGAACGCGGGAGAGCGCATCAGGAAAAGACGTGGCTGCCGAGAGTGGGAAGCTGGCCGGCACTCGGGCTGATCGGTGCCGTTGGCGACGTCACCGTGAAGCGGCCGATGCCTGAAACGGATGAAATCGCAGCATACCAGTCGGACGGGTCAATATCCGGCCATGCCTCGCCGGTGGTCGGATCAGTCGTTCCACCGACATTTCCGAGGCGCAAGAACATGTCTGTGAGCGCCGCAACAACTTCGGACTGCAGCCCAGCTGCTACGCCGGTTATGGTGAAGTCTTGCGGCGCGTTGATCGGGGACACGCTATAGACCAGAGCCGTCGCCGGCTGCTTGACCACAATTGCATCTGCGACCGTCAGCTGATCGCCGGTCGCGACGGTGTCGCGCGGCGCGCCGCCTGGCCCCGCATCATATTGCGAGACGCCGTTCGAGCCCTGCGGAAAACCGCCATGTGCAGATTCCGCGTCATCCCACATCGTGTAGACGACCACGGTGCC
>DATJJM010000067.1:0-2250 GCA_035492535.1 Acetobacteraceae bacterium
TTTGGAATCAAAACCGATGTAAATGGGGTTGCCGAAGAGAATCAGGCGGTCCTGATCATCGTGCACTTCAACCCGGATCCAATGGCGGTCGCCGTCTGCCTGCCAACGCGCGTGCAGAACCTCATTGGCGGAGGAGACGGCGAGTGGCGGAAGGACAGTTGATTGTATGCCGTCGAGGAAGAAGCGGAGTTGATCCCTTTCGCAGCCACTCACATGGATTTCCAGCGCAACTGATTCGCCGCTATGCGGTTCGAGGTTGCTGCCCATATTTGCCGTGGCCGAACCGGCCTGCGCGCTCATGTCGAGGAGACGGTTGCGCGAGCCCATGAGGTCGATGAACGCACGCCCGGACCGCACGCCATCGAGAATGGCGCCAGCAGAGAGATTCTGCGCATAGATCACGCTTGTGGGATAGCCAATCGAGCCAGGCTTTTCCGGCGGCCAGTCGGCATGATGATTGTCACTGCCGCCGATCGCCGTTGGACGACGACCTTCGCGAAGAAGCTGTTCCCAGAATCGCGTCGCTGGAGGGCCACCGCCATTGACGACCTCGACCGAGTTGACAAGGCTGAAATCCACGGGCTTAGCAGGCGTCCACCCACAGCCCATGCAGATTTCACCGGTCGGCGCTTCGGGATGATTGATGGAGATGATAGCGCCAAGGCTCCTCGCACGGCGGAACATAGCGTTCGCGTCGGGAACCTGCGCGGCTGCAACGCGGTAGTCCATGAAGCGGGTCGTGCCGAAGGCATTTGCGTGACCGTAGAAGGTCGTTAATTCACGACCGGGGATGAAGAGCAATTCATCGAAGTAAGGCTGCAGTTCACGTTCGGCGTCGTAGGAGGAGGTTGTATTGTGGTCGCTGATGGCAATGAAGTCCAGACCGCGTCGGGCTGCAGCTTGCACGGTGAGGAAGAGGGGGCAAGGGACAGACTTTCCGGATTGGCTCGGGCAGCTTCCATCGCTGTGCGCAGTATGCACGTGCAGATCGCCGCGATACCAGCCCGGAGCGTCGCGCAGGGGTTGCTCGGTGAATGACGAGTCATCGATAGCGCGATTGAACCAGATTTCTGCGCGCCAATTCGAAATGACGCCGGGACGAATGTTCGGGATCGACAGGAGAAGATTCCAGCGGCCCGGAGGAATAGCTCCCGGAAGGTAGGAGGGCGTGGCATCGGTCTCGCTGATGGTGAAGTGGTCCTTGTTGCCGCCGCTTGCGCCACGAAAACGGACGGGATCGGCAATCCCGAGATCCATGACAGTGTGCTGATCGTGACCGAGGTTATGAAACGAGACTGAGATGCGGTGCGTGTTGTCTGGAACTACGAATGGCGCCTCGATATAAGTCTGGTTCTGAGTTGGTTGGACCTTCCCCTCGAGGACCAGGTCTGGAGGCGGAGAATCTTGCGCCGTTGCAAAGAGGCTCGCCGAGAAGAGCATCAGGAGTAAGAGTCGCGGTCTTGAATACATTTGAAAAGGGTCCGATCCGAAGGCCATACCGGATTGCGGTCGGGCCTTCAGTGATTGCTTGAGTCTAAAACGAGCGACGCATGCGAACGGAGCTCAACCCCTATCGTGAGGGTTGGTTGACATGCTTCGGCGGTCCCGATGTTCCACCTTTCGTCATTGCGAGTGCGTCTGGACGATCCCTATACTTACCACCATGCGTACGTTTGCTCTCTGCGTTGTCGCCGTTTGTGCGTTATCTGCTGCCGCGTATGCTGAAGATCGTGATCCTGTCACCTATGTAAATCCGTTGATTGGGACGCAAGAGAGTGCTATCGGATATGGAGGCACCATGCCGTTCGTGGCGCCGCCATTCGGCATGACTGACTGGACGCCGCAGACAAGACAGAACAAGATCAGCGTCACTTCTTACAACTACGATGACAAAGTCATCTCAGGCTTTATCGGTACACATCAGCCGGCGATCTGGATGGGGGACTACGGTTATGTGACGATCATGCCGCAAACAGGGCCATTGCGCACCACCCCTGACAGCCGCAAATTGCCATTCAAACACAGCACCGAGACGTCTCGCCCCGACTATTACAGAGTTGCGCTTGACGCCGGTGACGGTAACGATATTGGGGTGGAGATGACGGCGACCGAGCGATGCGCAATGTTCAGATTTCGCTTTCCCCAGAGTGGCGACGCGCGCGTGCTGGTGGAGGCGTCCCGACCCGGAGTGCCCGGCTATGCAGCGATCGATGAGCAATCCCATGAGATCAGTGGATACAACCCACACCG
>DATJJM010000068.1:0-5438 GCA_035492535.1 Acetobacteraceae bacterium
GTGAAGGTAAACCCCGAGGCCAGCGCCTTCGTCTCGTAATCCATCACCGTCCCGATCAGGAACAGCGAGGCTTTCCGGTCCACCAGCACCGTCAGGCCCTTGTCCTTCACAACTTCGTCGCCCGGCCCGGGCTCATCGGTCCAGCTCATGTCGTAGGACAGGCCCGAACATCCCTTGGTCTTCACCCCGATGCGCAGCAGCTTCCCCTGCTCGCCCTTTTCATACAACGAGCGCAGCCGATCAGCCGCGGTATCGGTCAGGGTCATCAGCGGCGGCAGTGCTCGTGTCTTGCGTGGTGCTGTTGTCGTGCTCATGGCGTCACTCGGTTCAATACATGTTCAGTTGCAAACGGGCCTCTTCGCTCATCCGGCTCGGATCCCACGGCGGATCCCACACCGTCTCGACATCACAGGACGCCACGCCAGGCACCGACATCACCGCGTCGTGCACCTGCTGCGGCAGTTCCTGCGCCGACGGACAGGCTGGCGCGGTCAGCGTCATCTCTACCTTCACCGCGTTGTCGTCCTTGATCTCGACCGCGTAGATCAGCCCAAGCTCGTAGATATTCACCGGTATTTCCGGATCAAACACATCGCAGATCGCCGCGATGATCCGATCCTCTGTCGGCCTCGCCGCAGTCTCGCCCTCAGGCGTCCAGGCAGTGTGGCCAGCGTCACTCACTGCTCGCCTCCTTGCCACCTTCCAGCGCCGCTACCAGCGCGTGCCACGCCAACGTCGCGCACTTCACCCGCGAGGGATACTCGTGCACGCCGGCAAGCGGTTCCAGCCGCTCCATCGGCTCCGCCAGCGCCGCATCGCAATGCGGGCAGGCACCGGTCCGCGCCATCTCGCGAAACGCATCGAATAGCGCCTTGGTATCCGCCTTGCTGCGCCCGATCACCGTCTCCGCCATCAGGTCCGCCGAGGCGACACTGATCGCGCACCCCCGTGCCTGAAATCCGGCATCGCCGATGGTCCCGTCCGGCGCGTACTTCACCCACACCTCGATGCGATCGCCGCACATCGGATTGTCGCCCTTGGCCGACGCGTCAAAGTTTTCCGGCTTATGCGCATGCCGAGGCCGGCGCCCATGATCCAGGATCACCTCCTGGTACAGGTCCCGCAGATCGTCGAAGCCGTCGGTCACTTGAAGAACTCCCTCACCCGCTCCAGCGAATCCGCCAGGAAATCGATCTCCTCGCGCGTCGTATACACAGCAAAACTCGCGCGTGCCGTGCTGTCCAGCCCAAACCGATGCATCAGCGGCTCTGCACAGTGATGTCCCGCCCGCACCGCGATCCCCTGCCGATCGAGCAGCGTCGCCACATCATGTGCATGCGCCCGATCGACCGCGAACGACACCACACCGCCACGATCCTGCGCGCGCCCGAGTATATGCACGCCCTCGATCGCCCCGATCCGCGCCAGGGCATGATCCACCAGTGCCGTCTCATGTGCCGCGATCGCGTCGTACCCGATCGATTGCACATAATCGATCGCCGCCTTCAGCCCTATCCCTTCCAGGATCGGCGGCGTTCCCGCCTCGAACTTGTGCGGCACCGACGCCCACGTTGACCGCTCATAAGTAACGGAAGATATCATCTCCCCGCCGCCCAGAAATGGTGGCATCGCGTCCAGCAACTCGCGCCGCCCCCACAGCACACCAATCCCTGTCGGCCCGTACAGCTTATGCCCGGTGAACGCATAAAAATCACAGTCCAGCGCCTGCACATCGACGCGCCGGTGCACCACCGCCTGCGCGCCATCGAACAGCACCTTCGCGCCATACGCGTGCGCGATCTGCACGATGCGTTCCGCCGGTGTATACGTCCCCAGCACGTTGGACATATGCGTCATCGACACCAGTCCAACCTTGCCGTCAGCCAACAGCGCCTCGAATCCCGCCATATCCAGTTCGCCGGCATCGGTGATTGGCGCCACCCGCAGCTCGATCCCCCGCTCATCCCGCAGCAACTGCCATGGAACGATGTTGGAGTGGTGCTCCATCCCTGAAATCACCACCGCCTGCCCCGGCTTCAGCACCCCGCGCCCATAGCTGTGCGCCATAAGGTTCAGTGACTCGGTGATGTTCCGCGTGAACACCACCTCGTGCCGATCGCGCGCGTTCAGCAGCGATGCCACCGCATCGCGCGCCGCCTCATAGGCGTCGGTCGTGCGCTCGCTCATCCAGTGGAGCCCGCGGTGCACGTTGGCGTATTGCGTCTCCATCGCCTCGCGCATCGCATCGATCACCACCCGCGGCTTCTGCGCCGATGCCGCACTGTCCAGGAACACCAGCGGTTTCCCGCGCACCTGCTGCGACAGGATCGGAAAATCCTCGCGGATGCGCGCGACATCCAGCAGCACTGGCCGTGTCGTGACGTTCATGCTGCCTGCCTCTCCCACCATCCTTCGACCGCGCGATCCAGTACGCCGCGCGCCGTCTCATTCGTCACCGCGTCCAGCGCCTCGGCCAGGAACGCGCGCACCAACATCGACCGAGCCTCCGCATCCGGAATGCCGCGGCTTTTCAGATAGAACAACTGCTCCGCGTCCAGCTCACCTACCGTCGCGCCATGGCTACACTTCACGTCGTCAGCGAAAATCTCCAGCTCCGGCTTGGTATCGATCTCCGCGTCCGGCGACAGCAGCAGCGCCTGGTTCATCTGGTAGCCATCAGTCTTCTGCGCCACCCGAGCCACTTCGATGCGCCCCTGGAACACCCCCTGCGAGCGCCCCGCCAGCACATGCTTCACCGTCTGGCGCGAACTGCAAGCCGGCGCCGCATGCTGCACCACCGTGGTAAAATCCGCATGCTGCGAGCCACTCAGCAACTGCGCGCCGTTCAGGTGAGCCATGCCTTTCGGGCCAATGAACCGCACGTGCGCCTCGGTCCGCACCAGCCGGCCGCCAAGGTTCAGGACGAAGCTGTCATACGTCCCCTCTCCGGCGATCTCGGCATACACCGTTGCCAGATGGAACGCCCCCGCCGCCTCGTTCTGCAGCCGCACATGCGTCAGGAACGCATCCTCTGCCACGTTGATCTCGGTAACCGGATTATGCAGATACACGCCCTCGCCGAGCGACAACTCCAGCAGGGTCATCCGAGCCCCCTGCCCCATCGTGATCGTATGCCGGGGATGAAACGCCGCCCGATCGTTGCCCACGCTGATCAGCAACACCAGCCCGGCATCGACGCCATCCGGCACCTGCAAGACCGCGCCGTCTTCCGCCAGCATCGTGTTCAACGCCACCAGCGGCTCGCGATCCGGCCGCGCCAAGCCTCCAAACGCATTGAACCGGTCGAACTCAACAGCCGCCGGCAGATGCGACAGGTGTTCCTGAAACGACCCATCCAAAAACACGATCCGAGGTGCCTCGATATGTGGCAGGTGCCGTCCATCGAACGCCCGCGAAATCAGCTGGAACGAAGCATCCGTCACAAGGCGCAGGCCGGTGTACTTCCAGGCCTCCTCGCGCCGTCCGGCCGTAGCTCCCGGCAACCCAGAGCGCCGGATTGTCTCCGCCGCCGCGTCCCTTACGCGTACGTCGCCCGGCAACACGGCGCGCATCGCCTCATACCGCGCCAGGAAACCAGCAACGCCTGTCTGGACAGCAGCGGTCATGCGGCCTCCGCCACCATCCCAGCGTAGCCCTTGGCCTCCAGCTCATGCGCCAGCTCCGGGCCGCCGGACCGCACGATCCGCCCGCCCGCCAGCACATGCACCCGATCCGGCACGATATACTCCAGCAGCCGCTGATAGTGTGTGATCACCAGCGCGGAAAACTCCGGCCCGCGCAGGGCGTTCACGCCATCCGCGACGATCTTCAGCGCGTCGATGTCCAGCCCGCTGTCCGTCTCGTCCAGGATCGCCAGCCGAGGCCGCAGGATCGCCATCTGCAGAACCTCGTTCCGCTTCTTCTCACCACCGGAGAAGCCCACGTTGACGTTCCGCCGCAGCATATCCTCCGGCATCGCCAACCGCTTCGTCTCGGCCCGCGCCAACTTCAGGAACTGCACGGCATCGAGCTCGCTTTCACCGCGTCCACGACGTTGCGCGTTCAACGCCGTCCGCAGGAAGTTCGCATTGCCCACCCCCGGCAGCTCCACCGGATACTGGAAAGCCAGGAACACGCCGGCCGCCGCCCGTTCCTCCGGCGCCATCGCCAGCAGGTCGCGACCGTCAAACGTCGCTGTCCCTGCCGTAACGGTATAGTCCTCCCGTCCCGACAGCACGTACGCAAGCGTCGACTTGCCGGACCCGTTAGGCCCCATGATCGCGTGCACCTCACCCTGTGGCACCGTCAGATCGATGCCCTTCAGGATCGGCTTATCCTCGATGGCGGCAGAAAGGTCGCGTATCTCCAACATCGTACTACCCCACTGACCCTTCCAGACTAACCGCCAGCAGCTTCTGCGCCTCTACGGCGAACTCCATCGGCAGTTCCTTCAACACTTCCTTGCAGAACCCGTTGACGATCAGGTTCACCGCGTCCTCTTCCGACAGCCCCCGCTGCCGGCAGTAAAACAACTGATCGTCCGCGATCTTGGACGTTGTCGCCTCGTGCTCAACCTTCGCCGTCGGGTTGCGGCTCTCGATATACGGCACGGTATGCGCCCCGCACTGATCGCCGATCAGCAGCGAGTCACATTGGGTGAAGTTGCGCGCCCCGGAAGCCCGAGGCAGCACACGCACCAGCCCGCGATACGTATTGTTCGACCGCCCGGCGCTGATGCCCTTCGAAATGATGGTGCTCTTAGTCCGCTTGCCGATATGCATCATCTTGGTGCCGGTATCGGCTTGCTGTCGGTTGTTCGTCACCGCGACCGAGTAGAACTCGCCCACGCTGTCATCGCCTTCCAGCACGCAGGACGGATACTTCCAGGTGATCGCCGAACCCGTCTCCACCTGCGTCCAGGAGATCTTCGACCGCGCCCCGCGGCATGCGCCGCGCTTGGTGACGAAATTGTAGATGCCGCCACGTCCCTCGGCGTCGCCGGGATACCAGTTCTGTACCGTGGAATACTTGATCTGCGCATCGTCATGCGCGACCAGCTCCACCACGGCCGCATGCAACTGGTTCTCGTCGCGCATAGGCGCGGTGCAGCCTTCCAGATAGCTGACATAGGAGCCGGCATCCGCGATGATCAGCGTGCGCTCGAATTGCCCCGTGCTGCGCGCATTGATGCGGAAGTAGGTGGAAAGCTCCATCGGGCAGCGCACGCCCTTCGGCACGAAGACGAAGCTGCCATCCGTGAACACAGCCGAGTTCAGCGCCGCGAAGAAATTGTCCGACGTGGGCACCACAGAGCCGATGTATTGCTGCACCAATTCCGGATAGTCCCGCACCGCCTCGCTGATCGGGCAGAAGATCACACCCGCCTTCTTCAGCGTCTCGCGGAACGTGGTCGCCACCGAAACACTGTCGAACACCGC
>DATJJM010000069.1:0-3690 GCA_035492535.1 Acetobacteraceae bacterium
CCAGATGGCGGTGCACGTACCGCTGTCGCTGGAAGCGCAGTTGGAAGCGCGCGTGCTGATGATGTCGACCAACAACATCCTCAGCCCGGCGAACGGCAAGCCGATCATCGTGCCGTCGCAGGACATCGTGCTGGGGCTGTACTATCTGTCGCTCGATACGCCAGAGTTCCGGGAAAAGCCTGATGCCGATGCGCCGGCGTTCGGCACGATCGGCGAGATCGAGTTCGCGTTGCATGCCAAGGCCGTCGATCTGCACAGCAAGATCAAGGCGCGCTACGAGACGATCGATGCCGGCGGCAATTCGGTGCGTTTGATCGTGGTGACGACACCAGGCCGGATGATGATCGCGCAGATCCTGCCGAAGCATCCGATGGTGCCGTTCGACCTGATCAACCGGCAGCTCACCAAGAAGAACGTCTCCGACGTGATCGACGCGGTGTACCGTCACTGCGGCCAGAAGGAATGCGTGATCTTCGCCGACCGCCTGATGGGGCTTGGCTTCGGCCAGGCGGCGAAGGCGGGCATCTCGTTCGGCAAGGATGACCTGATCATCCCCGTCGAGAAGGAGGAGATGATCCATAAGACCCAGGCCGAGGTGAAGGAGTTCGAGCAGCAGTACCAGGACGGCTTGATCACCGCCGGCGAACGCTACAACAAGGTGGTCGATGCCTGGTCACGCTGCACCGACGAAGTTGCCGGCGCGATGATGAAGGAGATCTCCAAGCAGGAGGTCGGCAAGCAGACGAACTCCGTATGGATGATGAGCCATTCGGGTGCGCGTGGTTCGCCGGCGCAGATGCGTCAGCTTGCCGGTATGCGCGGGCTGATGGCGAAGCCTTCGGGCGAGATCATCGAGCAGCCGATCATCGCCAACTTCAAGGAAGGCCTGTCGGTGCTGGAGTATTTCAACTCCACGCACGGTGCCCGCAAAGGCCTGGCCGACACCGCGTTGAAGACGGCGAACTCCGGCTATCTGACCCGTCGTCTGGTGGACGTGGCGCAGGACTGCATCATCTTCGAGGAAGACTGCGGCACCGAGCGCGGCCTTACCGTGCGCGCGGTGATGGATGGCGGCGAGGTCGTCTCGGCGCTCTCCGAACGTATCCTGGGCCGCACGTCGGCTGAGGATGTGACCGATCCGGTCTCCAACGAGGTGATCGTGCCGGCCAACACGCTGATCGAGGAAGATGCCGCCGACGCGATCGAAGGGGCCGGTGTCGAGGCGGTGAAAATCCGCTCGGTGCTGACCTGCGATTCATCCGTCGGTGTCTGCGGCCATTGCTACGGTCGCGACCTTGCCCGCGGCACGCCGGTGAACATCGGTGAGGCGGTCGGCGTGATCGCCGCCCAATCGATCGGCGAGCCTGGCACGCAGTTGACGATGCGCACGTTCCACATCGGTGGCGCGGCACAGCGCGGTGCCGAGCAGTCGAGCGTGGAGGCCAGCCACGAAGGCATCGTCAACGTCAAGAACCGCAACGTGGTGATGAACAGCCAGGGCGTTCCGGTGGTGATGTCGCGCAATTGCGAAATCGTCCTGACGGACGACAAGCAACGCGAGCGTGCCCGCTTCCGTGTGCCCTACGGCGCGCGTCTGCTGGTCGATGAGGGCCAGCAGGTGGCGCGTGCGCAGAAGCTGGCGGAGTGGGATCCGTACACGCTGCCGATCATCACCGAGCGCAACGGCAAGGTTGAGTATATCGACCTGATCGAAGGCATCACGCTGGTCGAGCGGATGGACGAGGTCACCGGCCTGACGTCGAAGGTGGTGGTGGACTACAAGCAGGGCGCCAAGGGCGTCGATCTGCGGCCACGCCTTCAGCTGAAGGACGAGCACGGCGAGGTGGTGCGGCTGCCGAACAACACCGATGCACGCTACTTCCTCGCACCTGACTCCATCCTGTCGGTGGATGCCGGTGCGATCGTGGCAGCGGGCGACGTGCTGGCGCGTATCCCGCGCGAGGGCAGCAAGACGCGCGACATCACCGGTGGTCTGCCGCGTGTGGCGGAGTTGTTCGAGGCACGCCGGCCGAAGGATCACGCCGTCATCGCCGAGAACGATGGCCGCGTGGAATTCGGCAAGGACTACAAGAACAAGCGCCGCATCATTGTGAAGAACGACGAGACGACGGAAGAGACCGAGTACCTGATCCCCAAGGGCAAGCACGTCTCGGTGCAGGAAGGTGACTTCGTGCGCCGTGGCGATCCGCTGGTCGATGGGCCTCGGGTGCCGCACGACATCCTGAAGGTGATGGGCGTAGAGGCTCTGTCGGACTACCTGGTCAACGAGATCCAGGACGTGTACCGGCTGCAGGGCGTGAAGATCAACGACAAGCACATCGAGGTCATCGTTCGCCAGATGCTGCAGAAGGTTGAGATTCTCGATCCGGGCGATACGACGTTCCTGGCGGGCGAGCAGGTGGACCGCACCGAGTTCGACCACGTGAACAGCAGGCTCAACAAGGACGAGAAGCCGGCGCATGCCATGCCGGTGCTGCAGGGCATCACCAAGGCGTCGCTGCAGACCAACAGCTTCATCAGTGCCGCATCGTTCCAGGAGACGACGCGCGTGCTGACAGAGGCTGCGACCGCCGGCAAGACCGACACGCTGACCGGTCTGAAGGAGAACGTGATCGTCGGGCGGTTGATCCCGGCGGGCACGGGTTCCGTGATGAACCGACTGCGCGCGATCGCCGCTGGTCGCGATGAGCGGACGCTGAGCATGGGCACGACGCCGCAGATCACTGAGGAAGCGGCGGAGTAAGCGCTCAGCCTGCAAGGGCTGATGGGCCGGCGGCGCGATGGTGCCGCCGGCCTTTTCTTTGCCGGGATGCACGTGCCGATAGTCGTTGCCTACCCCCGCCTGGGGATAGTATATCTAACTATCAGGGTCGGGAGCATTGACTAGCTGTGAACACCGCCAGTGATACCGTCAGAGGCGACATCCGCCGCCATCGCGAACTGGGCACGAAGCTGAGGCGAGCGAGGCTGATTGCGGGGCTCACCCAGGCAAGGCTGGGTCAACAGCTGGGCGTTACGCATTGTGCGGTCGTGCAGTGGGAGACCGGGCGAACCGCGCCCCGGCGAGCGAGATTGGCGCCTCTCGCCGCGGCATTGGGCTTACCCCTCCCGGCGCTGCTGGGGGACGCCAGCGAAATCGACCTTGGGACGATCAGTATCGCTTTGGACGCCGAATTGCTCGCCGAGGCGCAACGGACTGGGATCGATGTTCGCGCCAGCCTGCATGCGTTCCTGTGCGGCCTTGTCCATGCGGCTCGGATCCAACGGGCGCGCATTGCGGACCGGCCGGATGTCGGCTTGGCTGATCCGGCATCAGGGCCGCAGGCGTAGCGCCTGCACCAGAACGACGGGAGGATCGGACAAATGAACGACCAGCCAGGGGCCACGACCGGCTTCCACCACGTCGCGATTCGCGCTGTGGATTTTGACGCGACGCTCCGCTTCTACACCGAAGGCCTTGGCTGCTCCGTCCGGTATCGCTTCTCGGTGCCCGGGCGGATCGATCGCGCTGCGTTTCTCGACATGGGCGACGGCCGCTTCATCGAGGTGTTCGGGTCAGGGTCCACCGTTCAATCGGAGGGGCGCCGTCGCCGCCCTGATGAGGAACCGACGGAAGGCGCGCTGCTGCATTTCTGCTTCCGCGTTGCGGATGTGGATGCGGCCTATGCC
>DATJJM010000070.1:0-8502 GCA_035492535.1 Acetobacteraceae bacterium
CGTTGTTGGCAGTGCAAACCGAATATGAAACCGTCAAGGTCAGCTTCAATCAGGCACTCCAGCGGTTGCGCGACGAACTGAACCTCAACGCACTCGATTCCAGCGATACTCTGTCGACACTCGCGGCCATCGAGAAGAACGAGGCAGCGCTCCAGGATCACCTCCAGCCGTTGTCACAGCCGATCGCAAGAGCTGATTTTGGGGCCTCTCTCGAGTCCCTTTGGAAGCTCATCCAGGCAGGCACAAGCTCATGGGGCGATCTCATCAAGGATAAGGCAGACGTGAAACGTGCCGCAGGCGACATGCTGGACAGGATGCGGTGGCCCGACTGGGATAAGATACCGAAGGACCGGTGATGGCAGGCATACCAGGCTGGGCGGCGGCTCTGTCGATGTTGACCCTCACCACCGCAGCCATCGCTCAGACCGGGATGCCGGGCTCCCGGAACTCTCTCTGCCAGCCTGCCATGACTCAGCCAGATCGGCCGATCGGCTGGGCGAACGGACTGGCAGTTGTCACGGACATCGCAAGCCGGGCCGGCCACTATCAATCGCTGAAGCAAATCGTCACCTTCTCGGCCTCCGCAGGCATGCGCGTTGCGTATACCGACAACTCGACGATCTCGCCGCTGACCAAGCCAATCTATCGCTTCGTCACGGGCAAGGATCTCCATGACGCGGAGACTTATGATCAGACTTTCGACGACCGCGAGTTCCATCCGGGAGCAACGGCTCTGGGCCCGTCAGATTCTGCCCTTCGCTCGCTCAAGCAATCCGGTTCCGCGGACCTGAGGATCCATGCGCTCACTGGCCGTTCACTGATCGCAGGGCGGTTCACCCTCCTGGAACCGCAAGCCGTCAAGCTTCAGGTGATAGTCAACGACACGGAGACCGAGCTTGCCGCCCTGCACGTTCGCGCGGAGTTCGGAGGTCTCTCGGGCGAAGTGTGGCTGCTCGACAATGCCGAGGCACCACTTGTCCTGATGTACGATCTCAGGGCATCGGACACGGACTGGCAGTCCCTTCGGGTGGTGGGAATAACCCTGCCTGCGAGTGCACCGGAACAGAGCATCCAGGAAACGCTTGCCCGAGGCGGCTGCATCGCCATGCACGACATCCATTTCGACTTCGCCAGTGATCAGCTCCGGCCCGAGGCGGACCCTGTCCTGGCAGCGATTGCCGACGTGCTGGGCACGCACCCGGCGTGGCACCTTACGATCGCCGGATATACCGACAGTATCGGCACGGAGACGGTCAATCTCGACCTCTCGCGCAAAAGGGCGAATGCCGTGGTGCGCGAACTCGTGGGGCACTACGGCATCAACCCGGCACGCCTCACGCCTGTGGGCCTCGGCAAGACCCATTTCGTCGCCTCGAACGACGACGCGATCGGGCGAGCCCTCAACCGCCGGGTGGAGCTGTCCCGCTCCCAGCCCGATTGATCCGGGTGCGCCAGTTCAGACGGATGCTCTCGCTCCCTCTACGTCGCTCCGCCCAGCCCATCCAGCACCACCTGGATCTGCCGCGCGACCTCATCGATATCGGCCATGCCATCGACACCGTGCAGCAGCCCCTGCCTCTCGTAGTGCGGCAGGATCGGCGCGGTCTGCCCGTGATAGGCTTCCAGCCGCGCCACCACCGTCTCGCGGTTGTCGTCGGCCCGGCGGGTGAACTCATGCGACCCGCACACGTCGCACACCCCCTGCACCGCGGTCGGCTTGAACGTGTCATGGTAGCCGGCACCGCACTTGGCACAGGTGAACCGCCCGGCGATGCGATCGATCAGTGCGGCATCGTCCACGCGCAACTCAATCACCGCGTCCAGCCTCATGCGCTTCTCCGCAAGCAGCACGTCCAGCGCCTCGGCCTGCGGCACCGTCCGCGGGAAGCCATCGAGGATGAAGCCATTGGCAGCATCCTTCTGCTCCACGCGGCTTCCGAGCATGCGGATGATGATGTCGTCCGAGACCAGCTGGCCCGCTTCCATCACTGCCTTGGCCTCGCGCCCGACCGGCGTCCCGGCGGCCACCTCGGCGCGCAGCATGTCGCCGGTGGAGACCTGCGCAATGCCGTAGCGATCCTGGAGGCGCTTGGCCTGGGTACCTTTGCCGGCGCCGGGTGGTCCCAGCAGGATCAGCCTCATCATGTGCCATCCCGGACGAGAGCCCGGTCCCCCCTGGTCATGCCGGCATCACCCGGCCGTCATCGTCGCCCACGCGGACGCGACTTGCGGATCAGGCCCTCATACTGGTGCGCCAGCAGGTGCGACTGGATCTGCGTCACGGTGTCCATCGTCACCGACACCACGATCAGGATCGACGTGCCGCCAAAATAGAACGGCAGCCCGTAGTCGCTGATCAGGATCTCGGGCAACAGACACACGGCGGTCAGATACAAGCCGCCCACCGTGGTGAGCCGTGTCAGCACGTGGTCGAAGTATTCGGCGGTGGCACTCCCTGGCCGGATACCCGGAATGAAGCCGCCATACTTCTTCAGGTTGTCGGCCGTCTCCTCCGGATTGAACACGACGGCCGTGTAGAAATACGAGAAGAAGATGATCATGGCCGCATAAAGCGCCATATGGAACGGTGCGCCCGGTCCCAGATTGTTCGAGATGAACTGCAGCCAAGCCGGCCCGCCCTGCGAGAACCCGGCGACGGTCGCCGGGATCAGCAGGATGGAGCTGGCGAAGATCGGCGGGATCACGCCCGACGTGTTGATCTTCAGCGGCATGTGCGTCGAGTCGCCACCGAACATCCGGGTGCCGACTTGCCGTTTCGGATACTGGACCGGAATGCGTCGCTGCGCTCGCTCCATGAACACGATGAACGCAATCACGAACACCGCCAGCACAATGAATGCGATGATGAAGAACGGCGACAGCGCGCCCGTGCGCCCCAGGTCCAGCAGCGACGCCAGCGCCGTTGGCAACCCGGCGACAATCCCCGCCATGATGATCAGCGACGTGCCGTTGCCCACCCCTCGCGCGGTGATCTGCTCGCCCAGCCACATCAGGAAGACCGTGCCGCCTACCAGCGTGATGACGCACGAAATGCGGAAGAAATACCCGGGCGCCAATACCGCCGGCCCGAATGTCCCGTGCATGGTCTCCAGCCCCACCGCGATCCCATAGGACTGGAACATCGCGATGAACACCGTCAGGTAGCGGGTGTACTGGTTGAGCTTCTTCCGCCCCGCCTCGCCTTCCTTCTTCAGCGTCTCCAGCGTGGGGATCGCCGCGGTCATCAACTGGATGATGATGCTGGCGCTGATGTAGGGCATGATGTTCAGCGCGAACACCGTCATGCGCCGCAGCGCGCCGCCGGTAAAATTGTCGAACATGCCCAGGATGCCGCCGCCGTGCTGGCTCAGCATCTCGGTCATGACGCTGGCATCGACGCCGGGAATCGGGATGTAGGTGCCGATGCGGTAGACGATCAATGCGCCGAGCGTGAACCAGATGCGCTTCTTGAGCTCGGTCGCCTTCGAGAAGACACCGAGACTGAGATTTGACGCAAGTTGCTCGGCAGCGGAGGCCATGAACCGTCCCTCGTCAGTCGCGCTCTATTGTCGGTCTGCGGGGTATCGAGTGCAAGTTACCGACCGTACCTTCCCCCTCCCCTCGCCGGAGGGGACTAGGGGGAGGGGGCCAAGCTCAACCCTCCGCAGCCGGCGCCGGCTCCCGCTTCGCGACCGTCGTGGTCACCGAGCCGCCAGCCTTCTGCACGGCCTCGATCGCCGCCGCGGACGCCCCGGATACCGTGATCGTCACCGCCCGCGTGATCTCGCCATTGGCCAGCAGCCGCACGCCGTCCAGCTTGCCGCGCACCAGGCCGGCCGCCTTCAGCGTCGCCTCATCGATCGGCTCGCTGGCGTTCAGCTTGCCGGCCACGATCGCCGCCTCCAGCGCCCCCAGGTTCACCGGCGCATATTCCTTGCGGAACAGGTTCTTGAACCCGCGCTTCGGCAGCCGCCGGAAGATCGGCATCTGCCCGCCCTCGAAGCCATTCATCGACACGCCAGTGCGTGCCAACTGCCCCTTCACGCCCTTGCCCGACGTCTTGCCCTTGCCGGACCCGATGCCGCGCCCCAGCCGCTTCGACTTCAGCCGTGCGCCCGCGTTATCGCGCAGTTCATTCAGGTTCATGTTTGCTTCCGGGCGCTGGCCCGGTCCCCACCGCTTGCCACTGGGCTTGACCCGGCCATCATTGCAGCTCTTCCACCTTCACCAGGTGGGCCACCTTGCGAATCATCCCGCGCACCGCCGGCGTATCCTCCAGCTCGCGGGTCCGCCGCATCTTGTTCAGCCCCAGACCGATCAGCGTCTCCTTTTGCCCCGGCTTGCGGCCGAGCGGAGACGCGGTCTGCGTCACACGCACCTTAGGCACTGGCTGTCTCCTGCGCCGGCGGAGCCTGCGGGGCCTGCCCCGGACCACGATCCTGGGTATCCCGCCGGAACAGCTCCGACACCTTCTTGCCGCGCCGGTTCGCCACCGACCGGGGCGAAGCGCACCGCTCCAGCGCCGCGAAGGTCGCCTTCACCATGTTATGCGGGTTCCGGCTGCCCAGTGACTTCGCCACCACGTCGCCGATCCCCAGCGTCTCGAACACCGCGCGCAGCGGGCCGCCCGCGATGATGCCCGTGCCCGCCACGGCGCTCCGCAGCACCACCTTGCCCGCGCCATAGCGGCCTTCGATGTCGTGGTGCAGCGTGCGGCCTTCCTTCATCGGCACGCGGATCATGCCGCGCTTGGCACGCTCCGTTGCCTTGCGGATCGCCTCCGGCACCTCGCGCGCCTTGCCCGCGCCGTAGCCCACCCGGCCCTTCTGGTCACCGACGACCACCAGTGCCGCGAAGGCAAAGCGCCGGCCGCCCTTCACCACCTTCGCCACGCGGTTGATCGTGACGAGCTTGTCGATCAGGCCGTCGTCCTCGCGATCCTGCTCCCGATCGCGATCCCGGCGACGCCCGCCACCTTCTCTTGGTTCACGTGCCATATGTCAGTTCCTCAGAAGGCCAGTCCGCCCTCGCGGGCGGCGTCAGCCAGCGCTTTCACGCGGCCGTGGTAGAGATACGCACCGCGGTCGAACACCACTTCCTTCACCCCGGCGGCCAGGGCACGCTCCGCCACCAGCTTGCCGACCGCGCTCGCCGCTGCCTTGTCGGCGCCAGTCTTCAGCCCTTCGCGCAGCGACTTGTCCAGCGACGACGCCGCCGCAAGCGTACGCCCCACGCTGTCGTCGATGACCTGCGCATAGATATTCTTGCCCGAGCGGAACACCGACAGCCGAGGCCGCCCGCCCGACTTGTGCCGCAACTGGAAGCGCAGCCGTTCCTTCCGCCGCGCGCGGAGGTCTTGCAGCGTGCTCATTTCTTCTTGCCTTCTTTCCGCCGGATCTGCTCGTCCGTGTAGCGAATGCCCTTGCCCTTGTACGGCTCCGGCCCCCGGAACGCTCGGATCTCAGCCGCCACCTGACCCACCAGGCGCTTGTCCACACCTTCGACCTTGATCGCCGTCGGCCGCTCGCAGGTGATCTTGATGCCCGGCGGAATGGGAAACACGATCGGATGCGAATACCCCAGCGCCAGTTCCAGGTTCTGGCCCGCCACCGCCGCGCGATATCCGGTCCCGGTGATCTCCATCGACTTCACGTAGCCGGTGGAAACTCCCTTCACCATGCACGCAATCAACGCGCGCGTGGTGCCCCACATCATGCGCGACTGCGTCTCCTCGGTCTTCGGCGCCACCGACACGTGATTGCCATCGACCTTGGCTTCCACCAGGTCGGTCAGCTCCAGCTTCAGCTCGCCCAGCTTCCCCTTGGCGGTCAGCAGGCGACCGGCAATCGCCACCTGCACGCCCTGCGGAATCTCCACCGGATATTTGCCCACTCGAGACATGGCGTTCTCCGTCAGAACACGCGGCAGAGCACTTCGCCGCCGACATTGGCAGCGCGTGCTTCCGCATCGCTCATCACGCCGCGCGGCGTGGACAGGATCGAGATGCCCAACCCCGCATACACGCGCGGCAGCTCCTTGATCTTCGAATAGACGCGCCGCCCCGGCTTGGAGATCCGCGTGATCTCCTTGATGACCGGCTCGCCCTCATTGTACTTCAGCTCGATGCGAAGCTGCGCCACGCCCGGGCGCAGCTCCTCGGCCGCGAAGCCGCGGATGAAACCCTCGCGCTTCAACACGTCCAGCACATTCGCGCGCAGCTTCGACGCCGGCGCCATGCACATCGAATGCCGGGCACGCTGCGCATTGCGGATGCGTGTCAGCATATCGCCCAGGGGATCGGAAACTGCCATTGACCCGTTCCCTCTTACCAGCTCGCCTTGACCATGCCGGGGATCTGTCCCTGGTTGGCCAGATCGCGCAGCTTGATGCGGCACAGCTTGAACTTGCGGTAGTTGCCCCGCGACCGCCCGGTCAGCTCGCAGCGCAGGCGCACGCGCACGGCCGACCCGTTGCGCGGCAGCTGCGCCAGCTTCAGCGTGGCGTTGAAGCGATCCTCCACCGGCAGCGTGCGATCCATCACGATCGCCTTCAGCGCGCTACGCTTCGACTTGTCGCGCTTCACCTTGTATTCGCGCATGCCGTTGCGGTTGACCTGCGAGGTCTTCGCCATCCCTAAATCCTCAGTTGGCGAACGGCAGATCGAAGGCTTTCAGCAGCGCCTTCGCTTCCGCGTCCGTCTTCGCGGTGGTGACAAACTGAATGTCCATGCCGCGCACTTCGTCGACCCGGTCGTAATTGATCTCCGGGAAAATGATCTGCTCCTTCACGCCCATCGCGAAGTTGCCGCGTCCGTCGAAGCCCTTGCCGGCGATGCCGCGGAAGTCGCGCACGCGCGGCATCGCGATGGTGACCAGCCGGTCAAGGAACTCATACATGCGCGCCTTGCGCAGCGTCACCTTGCAGCCGATCGGCAAACCCTTGCGGATCTTGAAGCCGGCAATGGCCTTCTTCGCCAGCGTCTTCACCGGCTTCTGGCCCGAGATCGCCGTCAGCTCATCCACCGCCGCGTCCAGCTTCTTCTGGTCGCCGGTCGCCTCGCCGACACCCATGTTGATGACGATCTTCTCGAGCTTCGGCACCTGCATCGGGTTCGTGTAGCTGAACTCCTGCTGCAGCTTCGCACGCACTTCCTCGAGGTAGCGCTTCTGCAGCCGCGGCATTTCTTCCGGCGACGCGGCAACCGCCTCGCCACCGGCCGCGGCCTCAGCCGAACGCTGCCGTTCGGCGCGCGCCTCAGCACGCCCGGCCCCCTTGATCGGCGGGCCTGATCCGCCACGCGTAGCACCGCCACCCTTGGGTGCCGCGCCGCCTCTCGGTTGGTTCTTTGATCCGCTCATCTGCTTGATCCGGCCATCAGGTCTCTAACACTTCGCCCGTCACTTTCGCGACGCGCACTTTCCGCCCGTCGTCCAGCACGCGGAACCCGACCTTCGTCGGCCTCTCGCTGCGTGGATCGACCAGCATCAGGTTCGACAGATGGATCGCAGCCTCCTGCTGGCGCAGCCCACCCGGATCCTGCATGCCGCGCGGTTTCACATGCCGCGTCACCATCGCAACACCCTGCACCACCGCACGGTCCGCCTTCGGCATCACGCGCAGCACCTCGCCGCGGCGCCCCTTGTTGACCCCGGTGATCACCACCACCGTGTCGCCCTTGCGGATACGCGCGGCCATCATCGTGTCTCCGACGCGTACAACATCACAGCACCTCAGGCGCGAGCGACATGATCTTGGTGAACTTCCGCGCGCGCAGCTCACGGACCACCGGTCCAAAGATGCGCGTGCCGATCGGCTCCAGCTGCTTGTTGATCAGCACCGCCGCGTTGCGGTCGAAGCGGATCGCGCTGCCGTCGTTCCGCCGCACCGGGAACGCGGTGCGCACGATCACCGCCTGGTGCACGTCGCCCTTCTTCACCTTGCCGCGCGGGATCGCCTCCTTGATGGACACGACGATTACATCACCCACCGAGGCCGTCTTTCGCTTCGATCCGCCCAGCACCTTGATGCACTGCACGCGGCGCGCACCCGAATTGTCGGCGACTTCCAGATTGGTTTCGACCGAAATCATGCCGCCGCTCCTTCCGTTTGGCCGAGCGCCTCGCCGTTCCGCTCAATCACCAGCCAGGTCTTGCGCTTCGAGATCGGCCGGCACTCCTCGATGCGCACCGTGTCGCCGATCTTGCACAGGTTCGCCTCGTCATGCGCCGCGTACTTCTTCGAGCGGCGGATGAACTTCTTGTACAACGGATGCATGACACGACGATCGACCAGGACCGTGACGGTCTTGTCCATCTTGTCACTCGTCACCCGGCCACTGAGGATGCGCTTCGGCATAGTGCGCCGATCTCCTTACGACTTCGCCGCGGAGCGTTGTTGCTCCGCCATGATTGTCTTCACCCGCGCGATCTGCCGGCGCACGGTACGGATGCGGCCAACGCCTTCCTGCTGCCCGCCCGCACGCTGGAAGCGCAGGTTGAACTG
>DATJJM010000071.1:0-4538 GCA_035492535.1 Acetobacteraceae bacterium
TGTCCGCGCATCAGGCGCGCATATTGCGGTGTATAGATGATGCCGATGGCGATGATGGAGTTGGTCAGGCTCGGGCCGAGGGCAGCGACGATGATCAGCGCCAGCAGCAGATAGGGGAATGCCAGCAGGACATCGACCACGCGCATGATGACGCTGTCGATCGCACCGCCGACGAAGCCGGCGATCAGGCCCAGTGCTCCGCCTATCGTCAGCGCCAGGCCGCCAGCCATGACGATGGCAACAAGCGCGGTACGGGTTCCGTACATCACGCGGCTCAGCACGTCGCGGCCATACTGGTCGGCGCCGAACGGATGATCCGAGGATGGCGGCGACAGCGCGCTCGACAGGTCCTGGTCGTATGGATCGTACGGTGCGATCCAGGGGGCGGCGAACGTCAGCACCAGAAACAGCAGGGCGATCGCGAGGCCGATGCGCGCACTGGTGCGGCGGAACGCGTGCCAGAGCGACCGCTCCGGCGCAGCGACGACAGTGACTTCGGCGGTGCCGCTCATGGGCGCGAAATCCGCGGATCGAGCACGGCGTAGCTCAGGTCCACCAGCAGGTTCACCACCACGAACAGTGCGGCGATGAACAGCGCGCCTGCCTGTACCACCGGATAATCGCGCGAGAGGATCGAATCGACCATCAGCCGGCCGATGCCGGGGAGCGAGAAGATCGTCTCGGTGAGCACCGCGCCTGACAACAGCAGTCCGAGCTGGAGACCGATCACCGTGACGATCGGGATGGCCGCGTTGCGCAGGACGTGGCGCAGGATCACACGTTGGCCGGTCAGGCCCTTGGCATAGGCGGTGCGCACGTGGTCGAAGTTCGCCGCTGTCATCACCTCGGCTCGGGTGATGCGGGTGATCAGGGCCAGGGGCACGGTGGCCAGCGTGCACGCGGGAAGCACAAGGTGATGCAGTGCCGCCGCCACCATCGCCGGATCGCCGGACAGTGCGCTGTCCAGCACACTCATGCCGGTGATGTGGGGCGGCTCCATTCCCACGGGCATCTGTCCGCCGATCGGCACCCACCCCAGCAGCGCTGCGAACAGGATCAGCAGCATCAGCCCGAGCCAAAAGATCGGCATCGATACGCCGAACAGTGTCACCGCCATGACGGTCGCATCGAATTTCGAGCCGTGGCGCACCGCGGTGAGCACACCGAGCGGTACGCCGACGACACTGGCAAGCACCAGCGAGGCGAGCGTGAGTTGCAGCGTGACAGGGAATGCGGTCAGCACGTCGTCCAGCGCCGGATGGTTGGTGGAGAGCGACGTGCCCAGATCGCCGCTCAGCGCATCACGCAGGAAGCGCAGGTACTGGATCCACACCGGCTGATCGATGCCGAGTTGCGCCCGCAGCCGCGCCAGGGACTGCGCGGTCGCGTGGTCTCCCAGCATCAGTTGCGCGACATCGCCCGGCAGCAGGTGCATGGCGATGAACACCACCATGCTGACGCCGAACAGCACGAGCACAAGCTGGAGCAGGCGCTGGGCGAGATACTGGGTCACGGGCAGCCCTGCTTAGCGATTTGGCGACGATTACCGCAACATGCTGGCGCGTTGTCTGCCCTCAGATCAATGGGTGCCCGCCATGAATCGCGTCTGGAGGTTGTTGCTCGCCGCGCTGCTCGCCGCCTGCGCACCGCGCGCGCCTGAGCTGCGGATCGGTTCGGCGCCGCCATCGATCCTGCTGCCGACGGCACGCGCCACCGTCACTGACGGGCGGGGTCGCTATCGCGAGATCTTCTGTGCGGTGCGCGCCGAACGCGGCACGACGCTGCCGTTCGACCGTCCGTGCGAGAACAGCGCGGCGCTGTGGCAACTGCCCGGCGAGGCGCCGCCGACTGGCCTCCCGGTGGCGCTGGGCCGGTCCTCGGCGGGGTACACGGTGGTGATGGTGCCGGGGCTGCTGGCGGAGTGCCTGGCGTCGCAATCCACCGCGTTCGCCGACGCGCGGGCGAACCTGGAGGCGCAGGGCTACCGCACCGGCTACATCCAGACCCGCGGCCGGCAGTCCAGCGAGATCAACGCCGCGATCATCCGTGATGCGATCCGCGCCATGCCGCCGGACGCGCGCATTATCCTGGTGACGCACTCGAAGGGGACGGTCGATTCGCTTGTTGCGCTGTCGGTGTATCCGGAGCTGGCGGACAAGGTCGTGGCGCTGGTGAGCGTGGCCGGCGCGGTGGATGGCTCGCCGCTTGCCGACATTGTGCCGAACTGGGTGGCGGAACTGGGTGCGTCGATGCAGATCGCCGAGTGCCCGCGAGGCAATGGTGTCGAAGCTGTCGATGACCTGCGGCGTGCCGAGCGGCTGTCGTGGCTGGCGACGCATGCGTGGCCGGCGAGTGTGCACACCTATTCGCTGGTGGCAGTGGCTGGTCCCGACGACATATCGGCGGTGCTGCGTCCGTTCTACCGCAAGCTGGCGGGAACAGATCCGGCGACCGATGGCCTGCTCATTGCGTCCGACGCTGTTGTCCCCGGCTCGACGCTGCTGGGTTATGCCAATGCCGACCACCTGGCGGTGGCGATGCCGTTCAGCGGACTGATCGCGGCGACGCTGATCACGCGGAACGACTATCCGCGCGCCGTGCTGCTGGAGGCTGCGATCCGCTATGTCGAGGAGGATGTGGGACGGGTCAGCGCGTCTTCCGCGCACCCACCAGCTCGCCAACGATAAGCACCAGTACGGCGAGCAAGGTCAGCATCGAGGCGATGGCGGTCAGCGTCGGGTCGATCTCGAAGCGGATGCTTTCCCACATCTGCTTGGGCAGGGTTGTGGCCGACGGGCCGCCGACGAAGATCGCGATCATCACTTCGTCGAAGGACACCAGGAAACTGAAGACGGCGGCGGCGATGATGGATTCGCGAATCGCCGGGTCGGTGGTACGCTGGCCGGCGCGCACCAGGATGATCACCAGCGGTGTGGCTACAACTGTATGGCCGAGGTAGAGCGCGACGGGATGATCGAGCAGATGCGCGAGCCCACCGGTCGGCTCCCGGGAATAATCAGGTGGTCTGGTTCCGTCGGTCTTCCAGCACCGGCAGGCTGAGCGGCGAGATCTCATCCGCGCTGCGGCCTGCCCAGTCGCGTGACGGTGCGTCGCGCAGCATCCGTGCCTGGCCCTCGGCGACGCCGGCAAGCGCTGCTTCGTGGTCCATGGTCAACACGTGGCCGTCTTCCATCACCTTTGCGCCGTGCACGAACGTTGTGCGCACGGCGCGATCGGCGCCGGTGAACACCAGCGAGCGCAGCGGGTCGCGCGCCGGACGCATCCAGACATTGCCGAGATCGACCAGTACGAGGTCTGCCTTGGCGCCAACGGCAAGGCGGCCGATATCGCTGCGACCGAGCGCCTCGGCACCGCCCACGGTCGCCGCGTGGAACAGCGCGCTGACGCTGGTGGTGTTGATGTCGCGCGCCGACACGCGGGCGAGGATCGCTGCCAGACGCATTTCCTCGATCACGTTGTGCGGGGCGACGTCGGTGCCGATGCCGAGGTTCACGCCGGCGCGGCGATAGCGACCGAAATCCTCGAGCGTGTGGCCGTAGCGGGCGAACGGCGACGGGCAATGCGCGACGTTCGTGCCGGTCTCGACCAGTGCCGCCAGGTCGGTATGCGTGTGCCAGCGCACCCAGGAATGCTCGTCGATGAAGATCGCATGGCCCAGGACGGTGCGCGGTGACAGGATGCCGAGGTCGCGCGCGAACTGTACCGGCGACTTGCCGTGGCGATCCACCATGATCTGGAACTCGTTGACGCTCTGGGCGCAATGGACGGTGAGCGGGACGTTGCGCTCCTCGGCCGCGGCGAAGCTGTCGCGCAGGAGGTCCTCTGTGCAGGTGTCGATCTGCGCCGGCGAGACAATCCCCGCGAGGCGCCCGGAAGGATGGGCTGCGGCCTCGCCGATGAGTGCCAGGGCGGCATCGAGGCCGCGGCGGCCGGCGGGCTCGTCCCAGCGGTATTTCAGCGCCCAGCCATTCTCCAGGTGCCAGCGCGCAGAGGCGTAGGATGGGGCGAGGAAGACGCGCAGTCCGCTCAGCGCCGCGAGGTCGATCCAGCCTTCATCGATACCGGAGATATCGGCCACGCTGGTGACGCCCGACAGCAGCATCTCGCAGAAGGCCACCTGCTTGCCTGCCTTGCGGGCCTCCGGATCGGGCTGCAACGCCACCGAGCGTTCGTAGAGACCGCTCATGTACATCGAGGGTACGCCGTGCTCCTCGCGCACGCCGCGATAGAATGGCTCGGTGCTGGGATGCGAATGCAGGTCGATCAGGCCGGGCATCACCATGATGTCCGTGCCGTCGATGGTGACATCGGCCGTGTCGTCGAATTTCGGGCCGACATAGGTCAGCGTGTCGCCGGCAAACGCAACGTCGCCGCCGATCAGGTAGGCATGCCGCTGGTTCGCAGCGTCCCAGGCAATGATGCAGGCGGCGTTGCGAATGCAGGTTGTTGTCATTGGCTTCCCCATGATCGCGACAACAACACTGTGCGGGGCGACGACCGATGTCCACCTGCGAGGC
>DATJJM010000072.1:0-2240 GCA_035492535.1 Acetobacteraceae bacterium
TCATGCGCAGGTCCTTGTGCTCGACACGGTTGAGCGGTACCGGATGCTCGTAGAAAAGAACTTCAGCCACGTTGTCCACCTCTGCCCACCGCCGTGCCGGGTCACCACCAAGCGCCCCTACCAAACCCGGCGTCGGGTCTGCGTTGACTGGCAATCATATCAGCGCTTATCCGCAACGGCGACTGCCCCGCCTGGGGTACCGCTGCCTCATATGCATGCGAATTGCAACGGAATTGTTCTATGCTGGCTCCAGACAAGCACCCTGCATTGCCTGAACGCTCTTTCGAAGCCCCTGGCTGAAGGACGATTTACATGCTGATGGAAGTGCCAAGTCGGGCCGACCTCAATGCGACCCGCGTGTTGTCACTGGACGCTGCCGGCCGCATCCTCGACTGGATCAGCTGGCAGGAGGCGGTTTGCCTGTACGTCCGTGATGCGGTCGCCTGGACCCTGGGCGACCCCTGCCTCACCGTGCACGGCGGCCACAACCGCCTGCTCGGCGCGCAGAGCCTGCTGCAGCTGCACCCGATCATCGCCAGCACCGGCCACTGCCGCGAACATGCGATCGACCCGGCGCCCGCGCTGACCAATACCGCCCTGTTCGCCCGCGACCGCCACATCTGCATGTATTGCGGCGAGCATTTCACCCGCGCCGAGCTCACCCGCGACCACGTGCTGCCCATCTCCAAGCATGGCAAGGACGAGTGGGAGAACGTGGTCAGCGCCTGTCTCGCGTGCAACCTGAAGAAGAGCAACCGCACCCCGCAGCAGGCCAACATGCCGCTGCTGGCGGTGCCATACCGGCCGAGCTGGGTCGAGCACCTGATCCTGTCCAACCGCAACATCCTGGCCGACCAGATGGAATTCCTGGTCAGCCGGCTGCCGCGCGATCGGCGTCCCGTCGCCGCCTGACCCGGGGCCGCCCGGCGTCGGACAGCCCGGCTTCACGCCGCGTCATCGTCCTCCCCTTCGTCGTTGTGCAGGTCGCCGGTGTCCTGTTCGATCGTCTCCAGCGTTTTATAGGCGGCTTGTGCCAGCCTGCAGTAGTGCTGACGGATGCGGTCCAGGTCGTCCTCGTCCAGTTCTTCCAGATTCAACAGCGCGTTATGGGCCCTGCTGGTGCGGATCAACTCGTCCAGCTTGATCTGCAAGGCCGCGGAGTCGCGGTTCTGGCTGTTCTGGATGAGGAATACCATCAGAAACGTGATGATCGTGGTGGACGTGTTGATCACCAGTTGCCAGGTGTCACCGAAGCCGAACAGCGGCCCGGTGGCTGCCCATACCACGATCAAGGTTGCGGCGAGAATGAATGCCATCGGCTTGCCGGCCTGGCGCGAGGTGGCTTCGGCGAAACGGCGAAACAGCTTGCGTACGGTCATGACCTGGTTTCCTGCTGAAAGATGCCGCGCAGCGTTGCTTCAGCAACGTATGCATCGCGTGGAGAGACGTTCGCGGCGAAGCTGCCCCGGCTTGTTCACACGTCTGCCCTTGCCCCGACCCGCCGCTGGACCAACAATACGCGGATGAACGATCTTTCCCATTACCCCCATCTGGCCCCGATCGAGACGCCGGCCGACCTGCGCCGCGTCCCCGACGACGAGCTTCCCGCCGTGGCGGATGAGCTGCGCCAGTACCTGATCGAGGCCGTGGCCAGCTCCGGCGGTCATTTTGGCGCTGGCCTGGGCGTGGTGGAACTGACCGTCGCGCTGCATCATGAATTCGACACGCCGCACGACCGCCTGGTCTGGGACGTCGGCCACCAGTGCTATCCGCACAAGATCCTCACCGGCCGCCGCGACCGCATCACCACGATCAAGAAGAAGGACGGCCTGGCGCCGTTCCCGCGCCGCGAGGAAAGCGAGTACGACACCTTCGGCGTCGGCCACTCGTCCACCTCGATCTCGGCCGCGCTGGGCATGGCGCTCGCCGCACAGCGCAAGGGCGACCATCGCAAGGTCGTCGCGGTGATCGGTGACGGCGCGATGACCGCCGGCATGGCGTTCGAGGCGCTCAACCACGGCGGCGACGCCGAGCCGGACATGCTGGTGGTGTTCAACGACAACGGCATGTCGATCAGCGAGAACGTGGGCGCGATGACAAAGATGATGGCCCGCGCCATGGCCAGCCGCCGCCTCAACCAGTTGCGCGAGCGGGCCAAGCGGGCGATCCCGAAGCAGTCCTTCATGGGCCGCTTCTTCAAGCGCTGGGAGGAACACGCCAAGGGCATGTTCGTCCCCTCG
>DATJJM010000073.1:0-17637 GCA_035492535.1 Acetobacteraceae bacterium
AGCATAGGCCACCCAACGACGCGCTCGCAGGCGTCCTGGACTTTTTGATTTCTCAAGGTAGTAGCGATTTCCGATCGCGTCGGTTCCGATCAACCGTCCGCGCAAGAGGATCGTCAGCCGGGTTCCAATGTCCATAGCCAGTTGCTACGGCCGGAACGTATTGAGTGATCTGACGGAGTTCATCTTGGCGTCCCCTGCGGAATAATGGCGCGTCCGGCACATGGGAGCATCACGAGCATGATGTAAGGGTCGGAACAGAATAAGGCAGCATTCGACAGCGCCGCGCATTGTGTACGGACGAGCTGAGGTATTGAGAACAGAGCCATGGCGCAGCCCTGGAACAGCGCTATATTACCGAGATGGCCAGATACACAATTTCCCCCGGGAGCGACCAGGACTGTTTCGACGTAGCGATCGTAGGCGATGACGGTGCTCGACAGACTCTGCTGGGATTTGAGACCCGCGCTGTTGCTGAAGCGTGGATTGTCGAGGATGAACGCCGGTCCAACGCAGAGATTGAGGGCAACTTTCGCATGCAGTGGCGGTTCTAGAATCTGCCCTGGTAAGCCCTGACCAGAGCGTCGGGACCGCTGACGGATCCGAAGCAGCTCGACGTGCAGGTCATTGGAGCGACATGCGTTCGAGACGCCTGCGCTCTATCACTGCTGCGTTCCAGGCGTCGCGCTCTTTCGCAAACCCTTCGGCCGAACGCGAGACCGGACTCCGATCTCCTCCAATGTAGATCTGCCAACCAAAAGCTCTTGGCTCGGGATGGAAGTCACCAACTTCCGCCCGAAAGAGCGGGTAGAAATTCAAGCGCGAACGGCTTTTGCAGATGGTCAGTTCATGAACCATCCCGCATCCTTCCCTTCGATATCGTCGGGCGTCCCGCCGAGCCGCGCCAGGATATGGTGCGTGATACCATCGTCCAGCATTGGCAAACCCGATGCCCACGCCGTCATCGCCACACCGTCCACCATGACGGCAGCGATACCGCGACAGACACCGTCGGGGTTCTCAACCCGGATCTCATAGCGTGACGAGCGCAGGCGCACGGTGATGTCGAAGTGCGGCCAGGTTTTCGGGATACAAGGGCTCAAATGCAGCCTGTTATCCACTACGCGGAGGCCGAGGATGTTCTCGACACCGGCCCGCTGCATCCATCCCGCCGAACCGGTGTACCATGTCCAACCACCGCGTCCGATATGGGGCGTAGCGCCATACACATCAGCGGCGATGACATATGGTTCTACCTTATAGCGAAGCACATCGGATCGTGTGAGGGCATGGTTGATCGGGTTAAGCATGGAGAACAGTCTCCCGGCCTTGTCGCCGTCGCCGAGTGCGACGAATGCCATGACCGACCACAACGCCGCATGTGTATACTGGCCGCCGTTCTCGCGAATGCCTGGCGGGTATCCTTTGATGTACCCTGGATCGAGTGGAGTCTTGTCGAACGGGGGCGTGAACAGGAGCGCGACCCCATCCAGCGGCCGGATCAGGTCGCGTTCAACGGCCGTCATGGCGCAACGCGCATGCTCCGAGTCAGCCGCACCCGAGATGGCCGCCCAGGACTGCGAGATCGAATCGATACGGCACTCCTGTCCGGTCGCCGAACCGAGTGGGGTCCCGTCGTCGAACCAGGCACGGCGATACCACTCGCCGTCCCAGGCCTCGCGCTCCGACGCGGTTTGCAGGGATCCGGCATGCGTGCGCCAGGCCACAGCGTGAGCTGTGTCACCACGCACATCGGCGAGCCGGGCAAACGCACTGAGCGCGGCATGCAGCAACCAACCCAACCAGACGCTCTCACCCCGGCCAAGCTCGCCAACGCGATTCAAACCGTCGTTCCAGTCGCCAGTGCCGATCAGCGGCAACCCGTGTGCGCCCACCTCAAGACTGGCATCGAGACCGCGAGCACAGTGGTCGAACAGCGAGCCGACTTCGTCCGATATGGTCGGATGAAAGAAGCTGTCGTGCTCGCCCGTCTGTAGACGCTGTCCCTCGAGGAACGGAATCGCCTCGTCGAGCACCGCAGCATCGCCAGTCGTCCGAACATAATGTGCAACCGCGTAGGCGAGCCATGCTCGATCGTCGGAGATGCGCGTACGCACGCCCTGCCCGGAATGCGGCAACCACCAATGTTGCACGTCGCCCTCAACGAACTGTCGCGCCGCTGCCCGCAGCAGGTGCTCGCGCGTCATCGAAGGGTGCGTCGCGGCCAGCGCCATGCCGTCCTGCAATTGATCACGAAAGCCGTAAGCACCGCTTGCCTGATAGAATCCGGAACGGGCCCAGATGCGGCAGGCCAGCGTCTGATACATGAGCCAGCCGTTCAGCATGATATCCATGGCGCGGTCAGGCGTTTTCGCCTGGACCGCGCCGAGCAGGCTGTCCCAGTAGCGGCGGACCGCTGACAGCACCTCATCGAGATCAGTCCTGCGATACCGTGCAACGAGAGTGCTCGCTTCTTGTGCATTAGCCGCTTGACCCAGGAAAAAGACGATCTCCACGCGGGAGTTGGGCGGCAGGACGATCGATCGTCGCAGGGCGCCACAGGGATCGAAACCGGCGCCCACGTTGTTCGAGAGTGGTGCCTCGCCGGCCAGCGCTGCCGGACGTTCGCTCGTTCCATTGCGGCCAATGAACTCTCGCCGGTCGCCTGTCCAATCGGACTGCCGCCCCGCAAGGTCGGCGAATGCAACGCGCGAACCGAAGTCGGCGCTCCATGGATTGCGGGCAAACAGTGCGCCGGTTCCAGGATCGATCGCCGTTGTCACGAACTGTGCTGCGGCGCCGCGCGACGGACCCAGCACCCACTCGACGAAGGCGGTGACGGAAAGACGCCTCGTGCGGCGTGCCGTATTGATCAGAGTGAGCCGCGAGATCTTGATCGGGTCGTCGATCGGAACGTACTGGAGCAGTTCCGACGTGATGTCGTGGGACGCATGCTCGAACACGCTGTACCCCCAGCCATGGCGCGCCACATAGCTTGCGTTGGCGTCGCGAATCGGCAGTGCCGTCGGACACCATACGTGGCCGGTATCATCATCACGCAGATAGAAGACTTCGCCGGGACGATCGCTGACGGGATCATTCGACCATGGTGTGAGCTGGTTCTCGCGGCTGTTGACCGACCACGTGAAGCCGCTCCCTTCAGCGGCCACGTGAAAGCCGAACGCGGGGTTGGCGATGACATTGACCCATGGTGCCGGCGTTGCCTGGCCCGGGCCAAGAGTTGTCAGGTATTCCCGTCCATCCTCGGTGAAGCCACCAAGGCCATTGAAGAATTCGAGCAGCGGTGGTGCAGCAGGCTGGGAAACAGGCGGTCGCGCTGGCGCCATTCGTCGCGCCGTGCGAACGGTCTCCTCAGGTTCCGGCACGCGATCAAGCTGCTCGGACAGGGGCCCGCGCTGCCCAACCAGAACAACGCGTGCGACCGAGGCGAGCAGTGCACGCGCCTCCTGCGACATAAGATCCGCCCGCAGCACGAAGACGCGCGCCCGTCCTCGTTCGTCTCCAGGCAGCGGCCGCGGCTGGCTCGTGCGCAACTGGGTCTCAAGCGCGATCTGAAGGTCCTGCACATAGGACGAGGTTCGCTCATTCAGGATCACCAGATCCACTGCGAACCGCTTCATCCGCCAATACGCGTGCGCCTGAAGTAGTTGGCGGACGATCCCCAGATTCTCGGCATCCGCGATCCGCAGGAGCACGATCGGCAGGTCACCAGAAATCGCCATGGGCCAGAGACCAGATTGTGCGCCGGCGCCGCGCAGGATGGTATCGGAAGAGGGACGCAATGACGTTCCGGCATAGAGCAGGTGGCCGGCGATCCGCTGGAACAGGCCGGCTTCGCCCGGATCGATGCCAAGGTGATGGAGTTGCACCTGGGCCTGCGTCCAGGCCAGCGTGGCCGCCCGTTCGAAGGCGCGAGTATCGCGGTGCTTGTCGACAAGATCGAGCACCGCCTCGCGGGATTCGGCAACTACGGTCCAGAATGCGATGCGGACAGTCGCGCCGGGCGCAACGCACACACGTTGGCGCAATGCGAAGATCGGATCGAGCACCGTGCCGACGGTGCCTGACAGCGCCTGATCGTCGGTCACCGCGATCGGCGAATGAATGTCCTGGCCGCGTCCGAGGAACCGAGCGCGATCCGTTTCCACCTCCGGCTTGCCGATAGCCTCACCATCCACGATGGCGAGATGCGCCGCCCAGATCTCCTGTTCGTCCGGCGATCGTCGCCGGCGGGTCGCCAGAAGAGTACCCTGGGAGGTGAGGTACTCAGTGGCAACAAACAGTTTCATGAAGGCGGGATGCGCAACATCGTCGGGTTGTGGTCCCAGGACCAGTTCGGCGTACGAGGTCACATCGATCTGGCGCATCGCATTGCCCGAATTCGTGATCGAGACGCGACGAACCTCGGCGTCGTCTTCAGCCGAGACGAGCACTTCCAACGTTGTCGTCAAAGTTCCGTCCTGTCGCGAGAACTCCGCACGATCTTCGTTGAAAGTGACATTGTAGGCGTCAGGCTCGCTGCCGACGGGCTGGTAGCCAGCGGACCATAGCTCGCCACTGCGATGATCTCTGAGGAAGATATAAGAACCCCAGTCGTCGCAAGTGGCATCCTCGCGCCAACGCGTGACTGCCAACCCACGCCAACGGCTGTAACCGGAACCGGCGGCGGTCAGCATCACGGTGTAACGATCGTTGGAGAGCAGGTGCGTGACGACCGCTGCGGTGTGTGCTGTGGCCAGCTTCCGTCCGCCCTGTGGGCGCGATTGCCACACCTTGGCATCAGACGCCGCCTCTGCTTCCCACGGATGCACAACGGCGACATCGCGCGGCGTACCCTCCTGCAGCAGCAGTTCAGTCGCCTGGATCATGGGTTCAGCATGGAACCGCGCGCGCATCACCCCATCCAGCAGCGTATCGGCAATGGCCACGATCGTCATGCCCTGATGGTGCGCCATGAAAGCTCGCACGATGGCCACGCGTGCGTTCTCCGGCAGCCGGCTCGGCGTATAGTCCAGGGCCTCATAGAAGCCGTAGCGACCGCATGCGCCGATGCCGGCCAACCTGGCGAAATTGCGCGCTGCCGCGACCGGATCGACCATGCTGGCGAGGGCTGTCGCATAGGGCGCGACCACGGCATTCTCGGCCAAGCCACGCTTCAACCCGAGGCCAGGGACACCGAAGTTCGAGTATTGGTAGGTCAGCTCCAGGTCGCGGATGTTGTACGCCGACTCAGAAACGCCCCATGGCAGGCCGCGCGATGCGCCATAGGCGATCTGACGCCGCACGATCAACCGGTTCGTCCGTTCGAGCAGGCTTCCCCCCGGCGCGCGCATGATCAGCGAAGGCATCAGGTATTCGAACATCGATCCCGACCACGAGATCAGCGCGGCGCCATACGCGATCGGCGTGACGACACGACCGAGGTGGAACCAATGTCGCGCGGGGACATCGCCCTTGGCGACCGCGATGAAGCTCGCAAGCCGTGCCTCCGAGGCGAGAAGATCGTAGCAGCTTGGGTCAAGGGTCCCATCGGCCACTCGGTAGCCGATTGAGAGTAAGCGGCGCACGGGATCCAGCAGAAAGCCGTAGCCCATTTCCAGCGCCATTGACCGGGCCGTTGCTTCAAGCGACGCGAGGCGTGTCATCAGCAGCGCTGTCGCTGCCGAGGACAGATCGATGTCGCGCTGGTGACTCTCGATCGAGCAGCGCGCAGCCGTCATCCAGAACAGCATATCCACACCCGTATCGTCGCCGCGCTCACTGGCGAAAGCGGTTGCGATGTCGACCATGATCTCGGTCTCGGCATGGAGATCGGTCAGCAGTGCGGCAGTGTCCTGCCGGTCCGGTCGCGCCTCGCGCACACGGGCCGAAAGCGTTGCCAGCGTGCCGTCGAGCTGGGGCCACGTCACGGTCAATGTGCGCCGCCCGTCGCGCAACCCCTCTGTCGCCTCGCGAGCGAGATCGAGCGCATCGGCGATGCCGCGCAGGCGCTGTGTGGCGGTGGACGCCATGACCCGCCACTCCTGGCATGCATTGGCCAGTGTGATCAGGTGGCCAGCCAGGTTCCCGCTATCGACAGTAGAGACATACAGAGGCTCGAGCGGACGAAGATCGCGTGTGTCGTACCAGTTGTAGAAGTGCCCACGAAACCGGCCAAGTCGGGCCATCGTTGCCAGCGTCATCTCGAGCCGGTCAGCAGCCTCTGCCGTGCCCAGCCAGGTAAAATCGCGGGCGGTCACCACGGAGAGTAGATACAGTCCCAGATTGGTCGGCGAGGTCCGGTGGGCCAGCGCCGGCACCGGATCCTCCTGGAAGTTGTCGGGCGGCAGCATGTTGTCCACCGGCGTCACGAAGGTTTCGAAGTACCGCCACGTCCGCCGGGCGATCATCCGCAGTGCCTGGCCATCAGCGGCCGACACCGACACCCGTCCAGCAACCCTGGGTGATTGGCTGATCCAGCGCGCAATGGCCGGCGATGCGATCCAGACTGCGGCGAGAGGCATCGCCAAAGGCCATGTGCCATGCCCGGTCAGCAAGGACACCGCCAGCGCCAGAAGGCCAAATACGACCGCACTTGCCATCCCGCGATAGAAACCAGGCAGATCGAGCCGATGATCGATCGCGACCTGTGCCGCGGGAACCCATTCCAGGAGATGTCGCCGGGTGACGAACAGTCGCGTCAGGGTTCTCCCGATCGCATCGGTCATCAGCCATGCCTGGTGGCCCAGGAACGCGACGACGAACGTCCATTGGGCAAGCGCAACCCGCAGGTCGCTGCCAAATGCCGCCAGATGGCTGCGCGGCGTTATCCCGGCGCGGCGCGGAACGATGGCTGCAATGACAGGAATGACCGCCGGCAGAAGGATCGTCGAGAGAATAAAGCCGATCCACATGCACGCAGCGTTGACGGGCAATGCCAGTCCCGCCAGCAACGACAGCATGGATGCAGGCGCGGACAGTGTTCGCCGCAGGTTGTCGAGCATCTTCCAGCGACCGCTCGCCAGGACATCGCGTCCGTGCGCCATCACCCACGGCAGCAACTGCCAGTCGCCGCGCGCCCAACGGTGCTGGCGCCGCGCGGCGACGTCGTAGCGGGCGGGAAATTCCTCGACCACCTCGATATCCGATGCCAGGCCGGCACGGGCGAAGACGCCTTCAAACAGGTCGTGGCTGAGCAGCGTCGAATCAGGCACGCGGCCGGCGAGTGCCGCCTCGAAAGCATCGACGTCGTATATACCCTTGCCGGCATAGGAGCCTTCGCCGATCAGATCCTGGTACACATCGGAGGCGGCGGCGGCGTACGGGTCGATGCCGTTCATGCTGGAAAAGATGCGCTGGAATAGCGAACCCTCCCGGCCGACAGGCAGTGATGGCGTGACGCGTGGCTGCAACACCGCATGGCCGTCGACCACGCGTCCGGCCGCAATGTCGAGTTGCGGCCGGTTGAGCTTGTGCGCCAATTTTCCGATCAGCCGGCGCACCGCGTCACGCGGCAACCTCGTATCGGCGTCCAGCGTGATGACATAGCGGACGTCCGTGGGCACTCCCGGCGATTGCCCACCAACGTGCACAAAACTGGTGTCGCGGGCGCCACGCAGCAGCCGGTTCAGTTCATGCAGCTTGCCGCGCTTGCGTTCCCAGCCGATCCAGCGTGCTTCGCTCGCGTTCCAGAGCCGCCTGCGGTGCAGCAGCAGGAAGCGGTCGCCGCCAGGTCCCGGGCCATAACGCTTATTGAGCCGCGCAATCCCAGCAATTGCCGTTGCAAGCAGTACCTCATCGCCTTCGATATGTTCGGCCTCGGCATCGATCCAGTCGGACAGCAGAGCGAAGTGCAGCTCGCCCTCCGGACTCGCAATGTGGTGTACTTCCAGCCGTTCGATCTGTGCGTCGATCGCCGCGGCTGTTGTCAGCAGTGTCGGTACCGCGACCAGGGTGCGCAATCGTTCTGGCACGCCATCGCGAAGCTCCATGGCGGGCAACGGCGTGGCGCCAAAGCCTAGCGTGACACAGCGGTTCACCACCGCGACCGCGGCATCAACCGCTGGCACCAGCCCGAGAACACCGAGCAAGGTGAGCCATCCTGGTCCGAGACCCTGAGCGTGCAGCACGAACAGCGGTATAGCGAGGAAGACTGCGGCCAATACCGCCCCCGCACCGACGTAGCCACCAATGCCGAGCCTCCGGATCAGACGTCGGGGCGACGCACGCGCCGGCGCGCGGAAGCCGAGGGCTGTTTCAAAGGCGGGCCGTCCGCCGGCGAAAAGGTGGTAGCCGGGATCATTGCGGCGGTCTTCCTTGGTGCTGTTCGGCACATGCGGTGTTTGCGCTGCCGCCTCGACGGCGGCGCGAGCCACATCGAGTTCCGTGTGGTCCGAACCCCGCGACAGTTCCTCGACGGCGCTGCGATACATATTCCGGGTCGGGAAATCCATGTCGCGAAACACGCTGCCGTCAGCGAGCACGTCGTCCACCAAGCTGACCCGCTCGAACATCTCCGTCCAGTCGACGTCAGCAATCATGCGCATGCCGGTGATGATGTTGCGCACTGTCACGACGCTGGAACCTTGCCGCTGATGCTCGTCGTGCACGACGGCGTCCGCCGTTGTTCCTCGCGCCGCGAGCCGCTGGTCGAGCCAGGTCAAGGCCGGCGTGACAGACGGATCCTGGTCGCGCAGACGCTGCACGAGCTGCACGACAAACGCTTCAGTCAGAGCGGCTCCGTCCCGTCCAGCAAGCACGGCGGGCGCAGGTTCGGCGGCACGTCCGCTCGCGCCAAGCAACCGGTCGGCGAGGACATTCGCCTCCTGCCGCGCTATGCCGTTGTGCACGATGAGGTCCGCGAGTCTCCTGAGGTTTTCCACCAGGACAATCCGGAGCGTGATGGCGACCGCCCAGAGCTCGCCGATCGTCAGCGGCTGCACTTCCTGATAGGCCCTGACGAAGCGGCACAGCAGCTCGGGATCGAACTGACTATCGGTGTGCGCAACAAAGGCCCACGCCACGCCGAACACCCTCGGATATCCTGCGAACGGCCCATCGCACAGCTTCGGAAGCTGCCGGTAGTAGCCCGGCGGTAGCGCCGCGCGGATTTCACGAAGCTCGCTCTCGACCAGGTAATAGTTGTCGACCAGCCACTCCGCTGCCGGGGTAATCGGACGGCCCTCATCAATAGATCTGGAAATTGCGCGATAGGCGCGGAGCAGGACGGCGCCATTGTCGGCGAGCCTGCCGGACAACGGATGACCTTTAGCAGGCCTCGGCGTGACTGTTTGCGCAACGGCCAGGCTGTGCGCGTGCTGTTCGAGGCGTTCGGCACTGAACAGCTCTTCACGTACAACCTTCTGACTGAGCCATGGCGCATCTGCCGATGCGCTGCCGAGCGTGCGACGAACGAATGATATCATGGGGATCGCCTGCTCTCGCACTGACGGGCTGGAAACCTATGGGCGATGGCAAAATCGAGGCGCCGCTGCCGCGCCTTCATGCGTCCTCGAATGGGGCCGGAAGCCGGCCGGCCTTGAAGATGATGGTGGGCTCTTCGTCGTACTCGCCCAGCTCCGCATCGCCCGACGTGGCGAATGCGACAACCCCTGCCCTGGTGGCCGCGAGCTTCTCTCCCATCCTGTGGGCGTTGTCCGATGACTTGCATCGTACCGGTGCGTCGGCAACGAGCCGCGTGCCCTTGCCGATCTTGAATGCCTGGACGAGATAGATGGTCTCACGCGCCATGCGGGATCAGGGCCGACGTGGCAGCTTCCTCAGTGATCTTTGAGGCCATCCGTGCCAGGGCGTTCTCCAGTCCTGACCCTGTCATGGTGCTCAGCTCCTTGTCCGCGCGTCGCAACAGACGAGCTGTCGTTGCGTTGAACTGCGGATCGGCTGAATCCTGATCCGCCATCGGATTTCTCCCCAATGTTCGTGCTGTCGATCGCGGCGTCGTGTGAACCATCGTCAGCAGGAGAGTCATCCCGCTGCACAGCCACCAACGCCTCTGTCGTGATCATCAGAGAATTGATTGACGCGGCGTGCTACAATGCAAACCACCACACGCCTCGTGCCTTCCCGCACCCCTTCAGCTGCAGATCGTCCGGCACTCTAGTCGTGGAAGAGCCGAGTACATGGGGGACTTGGTGCGCAAGTTCAAGTCGAGGACGCGACCTCGGGCCGATAGCGTCCTGGTGAGGTGGAAGCGGAGCGTCGGCAACGAAGCGGCAGCACAAGAAGCTTTCGAGGCATGGCTAACCCAATCTGAAGTTGTACTCGTGCTCATCGAGTTGCCGTCGATCAGCATCAACGGGTTGCGGCCCAGAAAATCGTTCGAGTGCCGAAGCCTCGGATCAGGCGTGATGTCCATCGCGTTCCTCCTGTCCGATCGGCGCCGCCCCTTGGCAAGTCCCCGCCGGCCGGGCAATATCGCTATATCCAATCACACATGACGAAGCGAGGCAGGCAGTCCCCCGTGCCGTCAGCCAGACGACCCGTGGAACTGGAGGCAACGATTGTGAGCGCAACAGGACCACCAATCGTGACGAGAGGCGACGATCGGCCCCTGCCTGTCCACCGCAGAGTTGCGATAGCTCCTCAGGAAATTCGGCTTGGCCCCGCCGAACAGCACTGACCACGACCGGATGGCAACGCGGTGCCGTTCATCCAACGCCTTGTTCAGCAGCTTGGATGCATTGTCATGGCGTGCGGCGACGCTGACAGCGGCGCCGTGAAGGCGAGCATCATCTGAATCTGCTGACCGGGCTTGCCAGCCAGGCTGATCTGGTGGTGTTTCCGGTCGACTGCGTCAGCCACCATGCGGCACAGCTTGCCAAGCAGGTGTGCCGTCAGGCAGGGAAGCGGTTCATCCCGTTGCGGTCCGCGAGTGCCACATCGTTGCTCGCCGCGTTGCAACGGCCCGAGGTGACGGGTCTGGCCAACGCCGCCGATTGATCGGGCCAAACAACCAGCCGGGAGGCGTCACTACTCGCTACAGGCTATCCGCTGGCAGATCTGGCAGCGGATCGAAAGTCCGATCCTACCGTCGTCATCATGGACGGCCAGTCAGTGAAGAAGGCTGAACAAGGCGGCGTTCGACGCTTCGATGGGCACGAGCGAGTGAAAGGAAACAGCGAGCCTTCGAGGTCGCTGGTCTCACCTGGATTGTCGAACGCAGCTCGTGTCGCTCCAGATTGAACTTCTCACACACGAGCGGTCTACAAGCTTGACCTATGACAAACCTACTGACTAGTATTTGCCTGACCGTCTTATCCCGTGTCCGGGAAAGTCATGTCGTCCTCTCCCGGGCAGCCGCTCGTCCGCAGGCCAGTCCACGTCCGTGACGTTCCCCGGGGAGGTATGTCGGCAATGTCAGCATCTGCAAATGTGCAGTCCGTCCCATGGTGGAAGGAGCCCACCAAGGACCAATGGATTGCGTGGTGGGCCGCATGGCTCGGCTGGACGCTTGATGCCTTCGATTTCACCATTTTCCTGCTGATCATGGTGCCGATATCCCAAGAGTTCGGTGTGCCATTGGTAGCGGTGACAGCCGTATTCACTATCACCCTCTGGCTGCGCCTACTCGGCGCGACAGCCTCAGGCTGGCTTGCCGATCGCATCGGGCGCAAGACGCCATTGATGATCTCCATCCTCTGGTTCTCGATGTGCAACTTCATCGCAGGATTTGCGCCAAACTTCGCTTTCTTATTTTTCTTCCGCGCGCTTCTCGGCATTGGCATGGGCGCCGAATGGCCCGCCGGCGCCTCCTTGGCCATGGAGTCCTGGCCGGTCCGTTCGCGCGGTTTCATGAGCGGCGTGTTGCAAGGTTCGTGGGGTCTCGGCTTTCTGTTATCCAGTGCCGTCTACGGTTTGCTCTTCGCATACGTCGGCTGGCGCGGCATGCTTTGGATCGGGATCTTGCCGGCGCTCGCTGTTATCTGGGTACGTAGATACGTCAAGGAGCCCGCGGTCTGGTTGGAGAATCGGCGCAAGCAGCGCGCTGAGGGTCGCGAGATGCGCCTGCCGTTGCTCGCCATCTTCAAGCGGCAGCTTATTTTCAACACTTTGACGGCCTGCTGGTGGATGGCTAGCTGCATGGTTACCTACTACTCCATCTGGGGTCTGTTCGCGACCCACTTGCAGAAAGACCTGGGCCTGTCTCCGGGAATGATCGCGACGCCGGTTGCCTTCGCGAACCTGATTGGCTTTCTGGCGATGGGCTTCTGGGGATGGATCGGCGATGTGCTTGGCCGGCGATGGTCGATGATCATCCCGGCGGCAATCGGACTTTTTGTCACCCCGACTTATCTCATCACCACTGACCCTGTCTGGATTATCGGTGGCTTTCTCGTGCAAGGCCTGTTTGCTGGTGCAATGTACAGCCAAATGCCGAGCTATCTGACCGAACGCTTCCCGACCGAGGTGCGGGCTACAGCGAGCGGCTTCTGTTTTCACCAGGCGACGATCTTTGGTGGCCTGGTGCCGCCCGTGCTGACCTATTTTGCGATCAATAACCAGGTTGGGTTCGCCATTCCAATGTTGATTGGTACAACATTCGGGTTGGTGAGCGTAATCGCCGCTCTGCTGGTCAGCCCCGAGACCAAAGGCCACGTGTTCCAATCGGACCTCGTGGTCAGCTGACGACCAATTGCGGCGCACTGCAGCCTTCCCGTCGATCCCATCGTTGCTGAACGCCGGCTTCGGTGCCTATCCTGGTGACGGCTCGAATGGCCGTCCATCAGGAGGGAACACCGGCTGGCCGGTGCCGCCTTGCGCCGTCCAGATCACGATCCTCCGAAGACCCTAAGCAAAAAAGTCCCAAGGGAGGTATCGACGTCATGACAAGCAAGCACCCCACGAGTGCCTATTGGTCTCGTCGCGACATGCTGCGCGCCAGCGCCGCCGCGATGATGGGAGCCTACGGTCTGGCTCCACGCTACGGCCTAGCCGCCGACATTCCGTACGAATACGACGGTTCGAAGTTTCAGATGGCAGCGCCGGAGCCGAATCCCAAACATGGTGGCGTGATGCGCTACGGCATCCTCAATCGCCCACCGCACTTCGACGTGCATCAATCAGGCACCGTCGGCAACATCGGCACGCAAGGCTGCATGTTCGATAACCTGATCCGGCGCGATCCGCGCGACAGCGGCAAGAGCATCGTTCCGGATCTTGCGCATAGCTGGGAGATCGCCAAGGACGGCAAGACCTATACTTTCCACCTGCGCCAGGGCGTGGTGTTCCACGACGGAACGGACTTCACCTCCGCCGACGTGAAGGCAACCTTCGACCGCATTTGCAAGCCGCCGCCCGGCATCAGCATCCCGCGCTCTGCGCTGTTCACCGCGGTGGAGGAGATCACCACCCCGGACAAGTACACCGTTGAATTCAAGCTGGCCGCGCCCCGCTCGGTCAATTTCATGATGTCGGCCTTTGCCAGCGGCTGGAACGTCATCTTCAGCAAGAAGACGCTGGAAGCGAACAATTACGATCTACGCAAAGTATTCAACATCCCCGGCACCGGCCCATTCAAGACGCAACGGAGGGTCGAGAATGAGATCTGGGTGATGGAGCGGAACCAGAACTACTGGAACAAGGGCCTGCCTTACCTCGATGGTCTCGAAGTCTACCACTTGCTGCCATTCTCACCTGAGTTGGGCGCCGCCATCCTGTCGGGTCGGGTAGACTACGCCCGCGCCCTTGATCCGGGAACCTACCGCAAGGCGCAGGCAGTACCGGCCCTGTCCACCGCGAAATTCTATCAGAGTGTCATCCACGCCGTCTGGATCAACAACAAGAGACCGCCGTTCAATGATCCTCGCGTCAGGCGTGCTGTGCACCTGCTCTGCGACAGGCAGGTGCTGGTCGATGTCGTTAAAGACGTTTCGCCGCTGATGGTCGGAGGCTTCATCTACCCGTTCTCCGAGTTCGCCACGCCCATGGATCAGCTGCTCAAGCGCGTCGGCTATCAGGATAGCTCTGGCGCCGCGGTCAAAGAGGCCAAGGAGCTGTTGACCGCGGCAGGCCAGGGCAGCGGCATGCGGCCATTGGATTTCATGGTACGCGACCTCAACCACCACAAGCTATTCGGGGTGGCGATCCAGGAGATGCTGCGCACAGCGGGGATCCAGTGCACCCTGCGGACGGCCGTTGAATCAGTGTGGTTCGGCGATGCCGCGGCCGGCAATTTCGATCTGGCGGTCGGCGCCATCGTTTCGTCACTGCTCGACCCGTCCGACTACTTCAACGCATGGTATCGCGCTGGTGGACCGCAGAACTACTCGTTCTGGAGCAACGCCGAGTTCGCCGCACTGGCGAACCAGATCGACACTGAAGTCGATGCCGGACCGCGTATGGCGAAGATCCGACAGGCCGAGGGTGTGATGGAGCAGGACCCGCCGCTGGTACCGGTCGCATGGGAAAACATCATCGACATCTGGTTCAAATACGTCAAAGGCCACAATCCGAAAGAATATTTCGGAATCTACGACGTCGTCCGGTTCGATACGTTCTGGCTGGATAAGGCCTGACATGAGGAAGTCCGGATCGTCGGACAGCGTCGCCGCATAGCGCGAACATTCCTGGCCAAGCGTGAGTGGCATCGCGGTGGTGGGCGGTGCCGAAGGGGGTTCTGGCGGAGAGAGTGTCCGCCTCTACCAGCCCATTTCTGTGGGTATCATGGTTGTCGCGGCTGCCGTCCCCTGATAAGTTCCCCAGTCCCTTCGGAAAAGTGCGGTTGCTTCGTCTGCCAATGCGGATCTCAGGCGACAGGATTGCTGTAATCCACCAGTACGCAGCGACCTTTGAGGATGCCCCGATCGGATGCCTTGAACTCTCCTGGTCATTGGTCGATCGATACCTTCGCAGGATCGTAATCCCACCAGTTGGCCCAGTCGCAGGGGGTGCCCTGCCGGCGGGTAGTGGATTGGCGGCCGCCATGACGAGCACGTTGCCACCAGCACTTGACCACAGCACTGGGCACAGGTGAGGAGCGCGATCAGGGTTGCTTTTGTTCAGTGCCCAGATCTTAGCTTCGTAAAGGTTCGATGCGCGACCGACAGCACCGCGTGCAAACTTGATTGCGAATGGCCCGAGGACAGTGACCAGTCGGGTCGTTCCGCGGCGGTCTATCCGGAGGCCTCGCCCTTGCTGTCACCAAACAGCGTGCACCTTTCGAGTACGCACTGATCGAGGGAGTTGGAATTCATCTGGCGCCAGAATGATGCGTGCGGATAACTAGCCTTCATCAATGATTTGCCGATTTCCTCGAAGCCGGCACGATAATAGGCAAGGTTACGACCGAAGCTGCAGGAGCAGCGCCGTTCGGCGCATTCGGTCACTCTTGGACAGAGTGGGGCGCGGTTCCTTCACGATCCCGATCTACAACGCGGGCTGCCCGGTGGGAACGAGCAGACGCGCCGCCGCACCTTACGGACCGGGAAGCGGCTGGAACAGGCGCAGGCGCACTTGGTCATGCCAGCAGCTCCTCGAGCTCGAGGCTTGGCGTCCGTGTGGGAGCCCTCTGCCTGCGCCAGTCCGAGCGACACCCATACCGTGTTGGCCTGATCGCGTACGGGCGGCTCCACCCGGCTGCTCGGGCTTCGGGGGCCAGGGGAGGGGATAGGGCGGCGATGGGTAGCGCCAGGCCAGCGGCGCGCAGTGGCCCTCTGCCCTCTTCCACCGTGACCTTCTTGCGAGACCCGGGGCGGGTAGCTGATTACGTTCCCCCGCGAAAATTCCGGCATCGCGGGGACATTCGCGTCATGGTGGTTGCACCCGGCGTGTGAGGGCCAACTAGCAATACCGCTTCTGCGACGCGAAGCCAGATCTGTTCTAAGAACGGCGCAAAATCTTGGAAACGCCTAGACCCCCCCTGACCGCCGGCGGCAAGTTTTGCATCAACCGCCTGAATCTGGCCTACACAGTCGGAACGGTGCAACCTTCGGATGATGACACCCGATCCCTGCTCGATCATCGGCGGGAGCAATGCCCGATCAATACGAACAGCAGGCATCAGGTTCTGATTCAGTTCCTGCCGCCACACCGCATCATCGCTTGCCGCAAAGCCACCGGCCGGTGCACGTGAGCCTCCGACGACATTGACCACAATGTCCAACCCGCCATGACGCTTCAGAACGTGCTTGGCGAGTGCGGCGCAGTCATCCGCCGTGGCAAGGTCAGCAACGACATAGTGCGCCTTGTCGATGGGCTGAGCCGGCAGAGAACGAGCCGCCGCTACGACATGTGCGCCGGCACGGTGCAGCGTCGCCACGACGGCCGCACCGAGGCCCCGCGTCCCGCCAGTGACGAGAGCACGGCTGCCGATGAGCTGAAGATCGAAGGTCACGGGATGATTTCCAGAAATGCAATTCTTCCGCGCTCCAGGCGGAAGCAAAAGCGCAGATCGACAGGGCTGCCCGGAAAGTTGCCAGTCAACCGGCTGGTGACAATCACCATGCCGTCACGTCGCTCCTTGGCGAGCGCCTTGTTGGTATAGGTGAACTTGGCTGCGGACTCCGCTTTCCAACGCCGGATGGCCGCGACTCCGGTGTAGGTGTGTCCCTCGTCTTTCACCACGGCGTCCTGGTTGAAGCAACGAGCGATTGCCTCGTCGTCCCATTTGTCAGTGGTGACATAGGCAGCGATTGGCTCCGGCAAGTTGATCGGTTCGATCACGGCACCCTCCATTGGCTTTCGAACATGCTCAGAATGGGGATGTTCGATCCATGAGAGAACGGCCTATAATTTAACCAACCTATTTAGCGCAGTCGCCATAATGCGAGGATCAGATTTCGCCGAGCTGAAGGCATTCGCCACAGTGGTTGAGCGGGCAAGCTTTGCGCGCGCAGCGGAGCATCTGGGGCTTTCCGCATCGGCGCTGAGTCAGACAGTCCGCCGGCTCGAGACACGTCTCGGCGCGCGTCTGCTCAATCGCACTACAAGGAGCGTGGCGCCCACGTCAGCTGGCGCTCGCCTGTTCGAGCGGATCATGCCGATGATGCAGGAAATCGACGCCGCAGTCGCCGAGGCAGTCGAGGCCACCGGCCGAACTGCGGGAACGCTCCGCATCAATACGCTGGGCATGGCGGCACAAAAGCTGATCGCACCCAGGCTTGGGCGGTTTCATCGTGCCTATCCTCAGGTTGTTCTCGACATTGTTGTGGATGACGGGCTGACCGACATTGTAGCGGGTCGTTTTGATGCTGGCATTCGTGTAGGCGAGCGCTTGGAGAAGGACATGATTGCCGTTCGCCTGACGGCGGATGTGAGAATGACAGCCGTGGCGTCACCTGACTATCTGAAGCAGCATGGTTCGCCGAGAACGCCGACTGATCTTCACGATCATGCGTGCATCAACTGGCGCTTGCCCGGCAGCGGAGTGCTTCATCGCTGGATCTTCGAGAAACGGGGCAAGAAGCTTGAGATCGGTGTGGAGGGCCCACTGATCTCAAACTACCAGGACGTTGCGGTGCAGGCGGCAGTGCAGGGCCTTGGCATCCACTATGCCTATGACGACCGCATCCACGACCTGATCGCGCAAGGGCGACTGGCGCGCGTTCTAGATGATTGGTCGCCGACCGTTCCCGGGCTTTTTCTCTACTATTCGAATCGTCATCATCCGCAACCTGCGCTCCG
>DATJJM010000074.1:0-15439 GCA_035492535.1 Acetobacteraceae bacterium
GCGACTTCGTACTCGTCCTTGTAGGCCATCACGCGATACAGGCCCTCGGCGGCGGCACGCGACACGCGATCCGCGCTACCCATCGCCTGCGTTTCGGCTGTCGTCACGTCTTTCATCATAGCGCGATAGCGGTTGGCGAGCCTGCGGCTCTGATAGGCGATCAGTGAGATGGCGCGTGATTCGATCAGAGCATCCAGCGTTGCCGGCGGCTTGTCCTGCACATGCACCAGTATTTCGTCTTCCAGCGTCGGGCGCTCGGCGAGGATGCGGCCCCACAGGAACGCGCGGTGGTTCAGCGATACCGCGGCGCCGTTCAATTCGATGGCTCGCAGGATCGCGGCCTCGCCAACCGGCACCAGGCCTCGCTGCCAGGCGAGGCCTAGCAGCATGGTGTTCATGGCTTGCGCGTTGCCGAACAGGTGCTCGGCGAGACGTACGGCATGCAGCCACGACGACGCGGCGGCGTCCGTGACGCGTTCGATGGTGCGGCGATGCAGTACGGCGTCGATGGACAGGTTGGCGTCGTGCTTGAATGCCGCGGTTGCCGCGAGATCCAGGTTGCCGATGACTGCTGCGGCCGGCGCATTGCGCTCCAGCACGCCGGCGCCCGCTGCCACCGCGAGGTCGGCGGCAATCATCACATCGGCCGTGCCGAGCGGGACGCGCACCACATCGAGCGATGCTTCGTCATCGGCGATCTGCACGTGTGCGACGACAGTGCCGTTCTTCTGTGCCATGCCGGTGAAATCGAGCGTCCGCACGCCCTTGCCTTCAAGATGCGCCGCCATCGCCAGGATGGCGCCGGATGTCACGATGCCGCCGCCGCCGATGCCGGCGAACAGCGCACGCCAGGGTCTCTCCATCGAGGGAATGCGCGGCTGCGGCAACGCGGCAGCCAGTTCGCCCTCGCGCGCCTGCCAGTGCGGATCGGCGTCGGGTGCGCTGGGCGCGCCGGCGACGGTGACGAAGCTCGGGCAGAAGCCTTTCAGGCAGGAGAGATCGACATTGCAGCTTGTCGGATTGATGCGGCGCTTGCGGCCGAACGCGGTCTCGACCGGCTCGATCGCGATGCAGCTCGACTGCTTCGAGCAGTCGCCACAGTTTTCGCAGACGGCTTCGTTGATCACCACGCTCTGCGTCGGCTGCGGCATCTTGCCGCGCTTGCGGCGGCGGCGCTTTTCCGTGGCGCAGACCTGGTCGTAGATCAGCGCCGACACGCCGTCATACTCGCGCAGTTCGCGCTGCACCGTGTCGAGATCGGCGCGCACGTGGCGCGTCGTGCCGGGTGGCAGCGCGGATGGTGGCGGCAGGCGATCTGCTTCGTCGGCGACGACAGCGATGCGCGCGATGCCTTCCGCGGCGAGCTGGGCGGCGTATTGCGGTACGGTGTAGCTTCCTTCGGCCGGCTGGCCACCGGTCATTGCCACCGCATCGTTGACCAGCAGCTTGTAGGTGATGCGCGCCTTAGCCGCGACCGCCTGGCGGATCGCCATGATGCCGGAGTGTGTATACGTGCCGTCGCCCATGTTGGCGAACATGTGCTTCGTGTCGGTGAACGGCGCCATGCCGACGAAGGGTGCGCCCTCGCCGCCCATGTGGGTGAAGGTGCGGGTCTGATCGCCATCGTCGAGCGCCATGAAATGGCAGCCGATGCCGGCGGTGGCGAAGCTGCCGTCCGGCAGGCGCGTGGAGGTGCCGTGCGGGCAGCCGGCACAGAAAGCGGGGATGCGGCGCAGCAGGCCAACGGGCCGATCGGGCATGCGATGCGCCGGCGGATCGGGGATGTTCAGGCCGGCGGTGCGTAGATACGACGCCATGCCGGTGGCGATGTCCTCCGGGGACAGTTCGAGCAATGGTGACAGCAGTGGCTCGCCCGATGGCGTGGTCTTGCCGCTGATCTCGGGACGCTGATCCGCGGGCAGATTGTAGAGCGCGTCGCGGATCTGCGATTCGACGAAGCTGCGCTTTTCCTCGATGACCAGCAACGCACGCTTGCCGCGGGCGAACTCGCGGATACCGCTGGTTTCCAGCGGCCACGTCATCGCGACCTTGTAGAGCGCGATCTGCGCATGATGCTCCAGGTCGAGCGTGCGCAGAGCGCGCATGGTGTCTTCATGGGCGCGGCCGACGGTGACGATGCCGATCGGCGCGTCGTCGCTGCCGAACAGCTTGCGGTCGAGGCGATTGGCGCGTGCCCAGGCGAGCGCCGCCGGAATGCGTTCCTGCACCACGCGGCGCTCCAGTTCGGCGCGGTCGGCCGGGAAACGCATCGTCGGGTCGAAGCTCAGGCCGTGCGGTGGCAGCGTGAAGTCTGGTGTGACGAAGGCGCGCGTTGAAGGGATGACGAGCGTGGCGGCCTGCTCGGCGGTCTCGGCCGTTGTCTTCATGGCAACCCACAGGCCGCAGTAGCGCGACAATGCGATGCCGGCGAGGCCGAGATCCAGCATGTCCGCCGCCGAGGCGGGATTGAGCACCGGGATGAACACGCCTTCAAACACGTGCTCGGTCTGGTGTGGATACGTCGAGGAATGTGCGCCGTGGTCGTCGCCCGAGACGGCGAGCACGCCGCCGTGCTTCGATGTGCCCAGGAAATTTCCACAATGAAGGGCGTCGCCCGCGCGATCGACACCAGGACCCTTGCCGTACCACATGCCGAACACGCCATCGACGCGCTTGCCGGGGAACGCATCGAGATGCTGCGTTCCATAGAGCATGGTGGCTGCGAGATCCTCGTTCACGCCTGGCTGGAAGTGGATGTTGCGCTCGGCCAGCAGCTTCTGACGGCGCCACAGTTCCTGATCCAGCCCACCCAGCGGCGACCCGCGATAGCCGGACACGAAACCGCCGGTGTTCAGGCCGGCGGCGCGATCGAGGCGAGATTGTTCCAGCAGAACGCGCACCAGCGCCTGGATGCCGGACAGCAGCACCGGTGTGTCGAGATCGTCGAACCGGCTTTCCAGCGTAATGGGGACGTGGCCGAGACCGATGTCCATCCTGGGTTCTCTCCAAGTATCCCAGGAACTTAGGCTGTCGCGTGCGATCTGGCCATGTGAGGCAAGGCCGAGCATGGGGAGTTGGCAAAATAACGATGAAGGTGCGCGCTGTGCGTGCGCCCTAGCCGGGGTGCCGGCAGAGAGGCTGCTGGTCGGGTAATATTATTGCGCAGACCCGGCCGTACCAATGCTGGTGGTCGATATCAGGTGAGGGTGGCGCGATCAGCCGGCCTTACGGAAGGTGAGATTGATGCGGCTGGCGCCGGTGAGCGGATGAACTCCGTCCGCGAGTAGTTCGATGCCGTGGAAGGCGAGGCGCGTCGGGCCGCCCCATACGACGACGTCGCCGTGTTCCAGCCGGACGCGTCGCGGGCGGTCTGTGCGCCGCAAGCCACCGAACAGGAACACCGCCGGTAGTCCGAGCGAAACCGAGACGATGGGGTGGCGAAGGTCCTGCTCGTTCCGATCCTGGTGAAGGGTGAGCCGGGCGCCTGGTTCGTAGCGGTTGATCAGGCATGCGTCGGGACGGGAGCCGGGGTAGCCGGCGGCGTCGGCTGCCTCGCTGGCGAGCGAGAGGAGCAGGGGCGGAAACGCCGGCCAGGGGGCGCCGCTCAGCGGATCCGTGCGCTGGTAGCGATAGCCGCGCCGATCTGTGACCCAGCCGAAGTCACCGCAATTGGTCATCGCGACGGACATCGCGTGGCCGCCCGGGGTGACCATGTGGCGAAACGGTGCGGCCGCCTGGATCCGCTCCACCGCGGCCAACAGTTCGCTGGCGTCGGCGACAGCGAAGCCGCGCAGGACGGCCGCGCCGTCGCCGATCGGCTCCGTGTTTCGACGAACGGGAAGATCACTCAGCAGGTCGGTCACGGGCGTTCCTTGTCAGACGCGCTCCACCCGGGCGGCATAGCAGCCGGGTGCGGCGAAATGGATGTGGAGATAGGCAGCCGACGGAATCGCCAGCAGTCGCTCAATGGCCGGTTCAACCTGCTGCCCATCCACCAGTTCCCAACCCACCATCATCGCGTTCGCATCGAACGCGCGGACCGCCAGGGTGCGGATGCGCAGTTGCTCGGGGATCTGATCGATCGCGTCGAACTGCTCTTCACCGCGCCGGACATAGATGGCGAAGCGCATGCGATATGGCGAGTCCACAGGATGATGTTCGTAGTTGACGAGGATGAGTTCGTCGCCTGGCTGCGCGTCGGTCAGGCTGACACGGCATGGAGAGTTGCCTTCCGCAACTCGCCGCACGGCGCCTTGCGCCCGCAATTCGTCGTCGGAGAGGGTGAACAGGTTGGCGAAGGTTTCGGACGGGAGGCCGGTGATGCGAAAGCTCATGATCGTGCTCCATGCGTTGACAGGAGCTACATAAGGCATTGCCAGACCCGATACCCTCCGATGCTTGCGCTGGGTCGGAGCGTGCGGTGCCTGGATGCTCGGGCAAGGCGGTGGCGGCTTGAGCGTCAGCTGTCAAGCCAGTGAGGGCATTGGACAGCCGTGAGCTGGACGCGACACTTTGCTTTCGCCTGTTCTTCGCCGGGACTGAGCATGGGTCTTGGCTGGCGGCTGGCACCGTCGGCCATGATCGGGGCATCGCCACTTGATAGACGCGCGCATTCGGCTGATCCTCCCAGTGGGAGTGAGTTCCAGGAATGCGAAATGCCACAGGCATCTTCCGCAATCCGCAGATCGAGATAAGAGGACCCAAACCATGAGCGCTGCCGCATCGCCGGTTCCTGCACAGTCCATGACGATTGCGAAAGTGAAGGAGCATATCGGTGCCATCGTCACCGGTATCGACCTTGCCCAACCCATCGACGCCGCGACGCAGAAGGAGCTCTACGACGCTGTGGTCGAAAACGTGGTCCTGGTGATTCGCGGACAAGCGCATCTTACCCCGGCGCAGTTGCAAGCCGCCGGTGAAATGTTCGGCGAGCTGATGGAGGACCAGAACCGGCGTTATCTGGTTGACGGATTTCCGCTGATCAGCGTGCTCGACAACCGTAACAAGGACAGCAAGGGCCAGCCCGCCAAAGTTGGCGCCAATGCCACCTGGCACACCGACCACACCAACCAGGAATTGCCGCCGAAATTCACCATGCTGTATGCGGTGGCAGTGCCGGACAAGGGCGGCGCGACGTCGGTTTGCAATGCGCGCGCGGCATTCGAAGCGCTTCCGGACGAAGTCAAACTGAAGATCGCAGACGCGAAGACGGAGAATACGCTGATCAGCAGCGCGCGCATGAAGACGGGCAATCCGGATGTCGTGAAGGCGCAACTCGAGGCGAAAAAACCGCCAACGGTGCATCCCCTGGTGCGTACGCACCCGGAGACCGGCACCAAGGCCGTGTGGTTCCATAAGGGCAAGACCGAGACAGTGACTGGCATGTCGCCCGAAGAAACCCAGGACTTTCTGCAGGATTTGACTGAGAAGATCACGCAGCCACAGTTTTGCTATGCGCACGAGTACAAGGCGGGGGACCTGCTGATTATCGATGATCGCGCATCATTGCATAAAGCCGGCTTCGACTACGATCATAGCCAGCATCGGCGCCTGTATCGGATGCTCGTGCGCGGCGACCGTCCCTATTGAGCGCCGGATCCGCGGGCCACGCCAGGTTCCATCCAGAGAACGGCGGCGGACCAAGTCGGCCACTCATGCCAACGTGTCGACGGGGCGGCTCCGCAATGACGGGTGCGCGAGTGTCATCCGATCAGGTGTGTGTGCCGGCGTGCGTCAAGCCACCTCATTCAGGCATTCCAGCTAGTCGATATGCCTCGGCCAGACGGGCGAGATACTCGGGCCTGAGCGGTCCACTCCAGGCCTCCATCTTGGAAATCCGTGTGTGCGGCGCCATGCGAATCAACTCGCCAAGCGCTTGCCGTGCTTGGTCCTGACGACCAGCAAGCGCATAGGACGCGATCAGGTGACGTCGCGTAGCGACATGATTGGGTTGCTCAACAGTGGCTCGCTCGGCCACGGCCACTGCTTCTTCATGGCGTCCTTCAAGATTGAGCGCCAACGACATGGCACCCAGGAACTGGTGCAACAGGGGATCGACCGGACTGAGCCGTATCGCACGCTCGATATTGGCGATTGCCGCCGCTGTCTCACCAAGAAAATTGCGTGTGGCTCCGGACACATACCAGGCCATCGCTGAGTTCGGATTGAGCGCACAAGCACGATCGATCACCGTCGCTCCAGCCTGAGGATTCAAGCCGAGCACCGAAAGCGGCAGTGCGGCGTAGCAAAGCGCGGTTGGATCGTCCCGGCCGTGTTGTGTGGCCATCCATGCGAGGCGCACGCCTTCGGCGACCTCCGGCGCATTGACCGTCAGTAACCCACTCGATTTCATCCGACCGGCGCTGAAGGCGGCGAGACCGTAGGCTGCGCCATACATCGTATCCAGTTCAGCAGCCTTGATGAACAGCCCATAAGCGGCGCGTGCCGCTTCACCACTGCCTTCATGCAGTCGCGCCAGGCCGCGCAGGTAATAGTCGTAGGCAGTCAGGTCATTGGTCGGCTTGTGGCGTGCGCGCTCAACTTCGACCCGCAGCAACGTTGGTTCGATGGCACCCGCGACACGTTCGGCAACCCGCTGCTGAAGCTCGAACACATCGTCCAGCGCTTCGTCGAACCGCTCGCCCCAAACGTGCATTCCGGTGGCCGCGTCCACGAGCTGGCCGGTGATGCGCACACGCTTACCAATGCGGCGGACGCTGCCCTCCATCACGTATCGCACGCCCAGATCGCGCCCGACCTGACGAACGTCCACCGTTTGGCCCTTGTAGGTGAATGCCGAATTGCGGGCGATCACGAACAGAGAACGAATGCAGCAGAGGGACGTGGTGATGTCCTCCACCAGTCCGTCCACAAAGTACTCCTGCTCGGGATCGCCGCTCAGGTTCTGAAAGGGCAATACCACAAGGGACGGTCGGTCCGGCAATGCCGGAGGCGACAATGCAACTGTGCCAGGCTGCGCCAGCCGATAACCATGTCCTGTGACGGTGATGATCCAGGCTTCTCCCAGTGCCCTGCGCAACGCAGAGATCTGCACCTGAATGTTGTTTTCATCGACGGTCACGCCGGACCAGGCCTGATCCAGCAGCGTCTCCTTGCTGACCGTCTCGCCGGCGGCGTCGACCAGCACCGAGAGGACATCGAGAGCCCGTCTGCCCAACGCCACGCCTGCGCCGGCTCGCGTCAGTTGGCGGTTACGGCGATCGAGCCGGAACGGCCCAAACGTAACCACATCCGGCGCCTCAACCGGCAATGCAGGCCTCCATTTTTCAGGATAATTCAGGCCTCGGCCTGGGACCTTAAGCTGCTCGCCTCTGTAGTGTCCAGAAACGACATGACGGGGAAGGGGCAGCGATGCTGCATATGTTCAAAGCGCGTTGCTCCGCGGGGCTTCGCGGCAGAGTTCTTGGAAAATCGGCCGCTGCGCGGGCGGCGTACAAGGTGCTTCGCTCGTCTGCGCTCCCAACGCTCATGGTCGTGGTGTCGGCTGCGGCGGCAAACGCCAACGTGGTGACGGACTGGGATGAAAAGGGCGTAGCTATCATCCAAGGCAATGCCCCCGCACCACCACCCCGGTTCGGACCAATTGGCGCTCTGCGCATTATCACCGTCATGCACATTGCTATGTTTGAAGCGGTCAATGCCATCGACCCACACTATGAACCATATCAGGGATCAACGAAGCCCAAAGTCGACGCTTCCGAGGACGCCGCGGCTGCTACAGCCGCAGCAGCAGTGCTGTCGCAGATGGATCCTGACACCGCCATGAAGACGAAGGCAGCACTCGATGCCTATCTCAGTCACGTCGCGACTGGCGATTCCAAGGAGCGAGGCATCAGACTGGGTGAGGAAGTGGCCGCCAGAGTGCTTGGAATGCGCGCCAATGACGGGAATGACACTGTGAATGCATTCCGTCCCATCACACAGCCGGGCGTCTACACGGAGACCATGCTCACTTATGGCTGGCAGTTCGCCGACATGCTGCCGTTCGTGATGAACAGTCCATCGCAGTTCCGACCGCCGCCGCCGATTGCGCTGACAAGCGACGAATGGACCCGCAACTACAACGAGGTGAAAGACATTGGCGAAAAGGCCAGCACGAAGCGCACGCCGCGACAGACTGAAGATGCACGTTTCTGGCTGAACTCCCCTCCGGCATCAAACCAGCCTCTCGCGCGCCAAATTGCGATCAGCAGGAACATGTCGGTGGTGGACAGCGCCCGCTTCATGGCACTTGTCGCGATGGCACAGATGGACGCGGCCATCGCTGTGTTCGATGCAAAGTATCACTACACGTTCTGGCGCCCCATCACCGCGATCCGCAACGGCGATATCGACGACAACCCGGCGACAGAACGCGTGGCGACGTGGCAACCCATCGACGTCACACCGCTCCATCCGGAGTATCCTTGCGCCCATTGCATACTGAGCGGGGCGGAGGCGGGGGCGATTGCGGCGATCCTTGGCACAAAGGACATCCCCGAGGTTTCGCTGACCTCACCCACTGTACCGGGAGTGACGCACACGTTCACGAACCTGGAGGCCTTCAACAACGAAGTTTCCGGCGCGCGAATTGCTGCTGGTTTCCACTGGCGATTTTCGACGGTTGTAGGCAAGGACATGGGCTGGAAGATCGGCGCCTATACCGTACAGACGTCCCTGAGGCCGCTGCCGAAGACACCTGACTAACAAACGAAGGCACCGGAGATGAGTCACCGCACGTAGCCGGTAATGAGAGACCGGGCAGGTATCGTTGTCGGACGACGCGCCTTTCTCGGTCCTGTTGGCGGAGTCGCCGCGATCGCACGCTCTAGCTTTGCAGCCCTGCCGGCTGGGTTGCTGGTTCTCGGTGATTCGCTGACGGCGGCTTTGGACTGCTGAGGGCGGATTGTTTTCAGGCGCAGCTTGCGGCGGCGCTTAAGAAACACGGGATCGATGTCGTAATCGTCGACGGCGCGGTTTGAACCTGGCCGATGGGTTGCATCCGAACGCGGCTGGGATCGCCCGGATCGTCGAACGGCTGCTGCCACAGGTCATGCGGCTTCTTGGGGAGGCCAGGCCCAGGTGACGGCGCGAAGGCGACGCGGCGGCCGTGCGTGCGGCCCTAGCAGCGGCCGTCCAATCGGCTCTACGGTAGGCGCTCTGCCCGCCTGCCAGGATCAAAGGATAACCCAGCTCATGCGTCACAATCGTCTTCGCGCCCTGCTCACGGCCGGTGAGCCCACCATCGGAACACACCTCCTCTCGAGCTGGCCAACGCTGGTGGAATTGGTTGGCGATACAGGCAACTATGACTACGTCGAGTTCACCGCAGAGTACGCACCGTTCCACATGCACGATCTGGATAATCTCGGTCGTGCACTGGAGCTGAAGAACCTTGGCGGCATGATCAAGATCGAGCAGACGCAGTGGACGCATCAGGCGATGCGCGCGATCGGATCCGGTTTCCAGGCCGTGTTGTTCGCCGATCTACGGACGGTCGAGGATGCCCATGCCTGCGTGGCTGCGGTGCGCGCAGAGACACCTGGCACCGGAGGCCGGCTCGGTGTCGGCATGCGGCGCGACGTGGGCACCGTGCGCGAAGGTGGTTCGCCCGCGTATGTTGAGGCGCTGAACGAAGTGGTGATCGCCGTGATGATTGAGAAACGGGAATGCGTTGAGGACCTCGACGCGATCCTGTCGGTCAAAGGCCTGGATATGGTCCAGTTTGGTGCATCGGACTATTCGATGAGCCTTGGGCTGACCGGTCAGCGCAATCATCCCGACGTGCTGAAGGCTGAACGCAAGACGATTGAGTTGGCGCTGAAGAAGGGTCTGCATCCCCGGGTGGAGCTTGCCGATATCAAGCAGGCCGCGCCTTACCTGGAGATGGGGGTCAAGCACTTCTGCATCGGTTGGGATGTGCGCATCCTGTACGATTGGTGGCGGGTGAATGGCGAGGGCATGCGGGGCATGCTGACCGGTGCACCGGCGGCCGAGACGGCGCAGCCCAGGCAAGCCACGGGAACCTATTGAGTCTGTGGGCAAACCCACCTTGCTGATCGGGCCGGGGGCTGGCGGGGGGACGTCGATGGGCGCCCCCTTGTCAGGGGCGCTCCACCCGCATTGGTGATGACCGGCGTTGGTCGCCGGGAGACAGTCTGCTTTGAGCCATCGAACCGGCGGCATGACGAGACGTGGGGTCCAGGCTCGAGCGATGGAATTATTCCTCGTGCATTCCGGCCCGTCGTAATCCGGGTTCTATCTCATGCTGGTAGAGAGGCATGAAATCGGGACCACCCTGCCGGCGCATCCAGCTGCGCAGCCGTGACAGGGTCCCCAAGGCGGGACAGAGATGCACTGCCCGGCGCAGAGCGGCGCTGGCGGCAGTCGATTCAGAGTTAAGCCCGAATGCTGCTGCCAGCATCAGGGGAGGTGAAGAGTGCTCGGGAATTCCCGCCGCAGCCGAGAGCAGCAGGTCGATTCCCTTGTCGACATCGCCGGAGAGCACGCGGCCGGTGCCAAGATTGTTGAGCAGCAGCGGCATCTCGTGATCTTGGGGTGCCACCCGAACGCCTCTCTCGAACCACTGCATCGCTTCGTTCGGTCTTCCGGCATACAGCAGTGTCATACCGAGCTGGCTTGCCGCCATGGCATGGCGCGGCGCCAATTCTATCGCCATTTCCAGCTCGACCCTGGACTCATCGAGACGGCCCTGCAGGCGCCGCAGAACCCCTTTGACGCTGTGCGCGCGGGCGCCAGCGCCAATCACGCTGACCTCGGGAACATCCTGCAGCAAGCATTCAACGCGCGCCTCGTCCTGCTCTATGGAACCACTCCAGCCGTTCGTGAGGTTGGCGACCAGCGCGAAAGCTTTCCAGAGTTTTGCCTCCACCAATTCCGGTTCCGTCGCGATGGCCCGTTCGAAGCAGTGGAGCGCCCGGCTTCGGTTTCCGACGGAGGCAGGGAGCAGCAGCCAGGCGCGGCCTTGCAGCAACAGATCGCGCGCCGTCAGGCTCTGGGTCGGCAGGGCGTCGAGACGACGCCCGACATCCCTGAGCAACGCAGCGGCGATCTCCTGCACCATTGGCGCAGTGCGAGCCCCTGGGCCATAGTGCTCGGATCGGTCCGCCCAGACGATGAGCCCGGATGCGCGCCGAATGAGTTGCAGGTTGACACTGGTCCCTGCCGCTAGCTGCACGGTACCCCGCAGAAGATAGTCCGCCTGCCCCTCGTCGAGCGTCGCCTGTTGATAGGCCTCTCGCGCGTCATGCAAGAGAACCTGCGCCTCGACCGGTGCGAGGGACCTCAGATAGCCGACCAGATCGGTGACAATGTCCGCCGTGATGTGCGCCGCGACACGCTCGTGAGCCTCGCAGCCATCGCGGGTGTGCAACGGGACGACAAGCACCGACAGCCGGACCGCACGGTCGATGTTTGATCCGGTACCAATGGACGAGGCCCGCGGGCGCGGGGGCTCGTCAACCGCAACGACCTGCGCAAAGTTGGACTCCTGCCGGGCAACGGCCGCATTGAAGATGTACCCTCGGCGTGGAACGGTCCGCAGCAGATGGCGTGATTCGCAGCCCAATGCGTCGCGGATGTCATGAATGCATTGGGTGATGTTGTCGTCGGTCACGTGGATGTTCGGCCAGATCGTCTCCATGATTTTCGCGCGCGACAAGAGTTGTCCCGCGTTCTCGACCATCAGGCGCAGCAGTGCGAACGACTTGGCGCGAAGCTGGACCTCCGTCCCTTGCGCCAGCAATGCCTCTCGTCCTGTGTCCAGGACGAAGGAGCCGAACCGGTAAAGTGCATGGGGCATTTGCGTGGCGGCCTCCGCCCGGATCACTCGAGTATGCCGCGCATTGCGAGTTTCGTCCAAATTTCGTGGCAATTTCGGAATCTGCCGGTCGCTTCCGTGCTTGAGTCCGGGCGCAATGTTCCACGGCCAGGCGCCCGCTCGCCTGGTGACGTGCGGAACCGATCGACTTGCCATTCCGGTAGGGAAACCGTTAGCCAAAAGGAAGAAAAAATGGTTGCTCCAAGAGGTGTGTTTTCCGGCATTCTGCTCGCTGCAGTCTCACAATTCGCTCTGCACAATGCCTCTGCCGCCGTGGGCGATGCCGTCATCAAATGGAACGATAACGCAGGTACTGCCGCCATAAAAGCCTGCATGAACGCAGACTCCAACAGTGATCCGTTCCACGAGTCACGTATATATGCGATGATGCACATCGCGATCCATGATGCGCTGAATGCAATCGACCGGAAGTACCAGCCCTATGCATATGACAAGAAGGCTGCACCGGGGACGTCGCCTGATGCTGCAATAGCCGCAGCGGCGCACGATGTGCTGGACAAAGGAATTGCCGAGTTGCCGACCTACATCTTCAAGGCGGACTGCATCAATGCCGGCAGGGCCAGTGTCGAAGCCGCGTATAAGATTGCCATTGACGCGATACCCGACGCTCCCGCCAAGCAACAGGGCATTGCGCTCGGGCGCGAAGCAGCCGCAGGGATCATGGGAAAGCGAGCCGGCGACCATTCAGACGGGCAGTACATCAACAAGGATTGCCCCAAGCCCGAGCCCGGAAAGTATCAATGCACGCCGGGTACCCCCTTCGTCGCCTTTGAGGCGTGGGAGAAGGTCACCCCGTTCACTCTCAAGGATGCGGCACAGTTCCGTCCGGGGCCGACTTACGCCATCACTGATGCGAAATTTACTGATGACGTGAACGAGGTGAAGAGGTTGGGCGGCGATGGCAAGACCTCGCCGAGCGCCCGTACCGACGACCAGACCCAAATCGCTTGGTTCTGGTTCGAGAACTCGCCGCTGAAATGGAGCCGCATTGCCCGCACGGTTGCGGTCGCGAAGGGCCTGAACCAGTGGGAGAACGCGCGGCTGTTCGCGCTGCTGAATATGGCCCTAGCGGATGGTTATATTGCCATGGCGAGTGCCAAGAATCACTACAACTTCTGGCGCCCGGTCACGGCGATCCACTACGGCGGAGACAAGTCTTGGACTCCATTATCGCCGACGCCGCCGGATCAGGACTATCCCTCGGGCCATTCCATTGAAGGAGGGGTCGGGGCCGGCGTGCTGAGGGGGGTGCTGGGCACTGACCAGATCAGCTTCAAGGACTGCGGCACGACGCTGCCTGCCGGAAGCCGATGCGACGATCAGGCTGCAGCAATGCGCACGTATACATCATTCACGCAGGCAGCGGATGAGAACGCTTACTCGCGCGTTCTCATTGGTTTCCACTTCCGCAACTCGACTAAAGAGGGAACGGCTTACGGTATCCAGATCGGAGAGCAGGCCGCCGCCACTCTTTTGCCACCCGTTCACTGAGGGGGATATTCGCGCCGGTGGGCAATGGGCCAAGGGCCATGCGCTTCGCCCTGCCCACCGCGCTCGGTTGCCATCCTTCGCGAGATAAGCTACACACCACACATGTTCTGTGGCCTGCGCCTCGCCTGCCGTTCTGCCCGCGCCGTTGCGCGTGGCGGCGCATGCCTGTTGGCCATCGGCCTCCTCCTTCGACTTAGCCGCCCCTGAGCGCTGCGCCGGGTCGCTAACACGCCGGCTTCGCTCAGGGGGACCCCTGAGGCTAACGTCGTGCAACCAGTCCAAGGACCGCCATCATGAGCATCGAGCATCCCAGCTTCGGCAAGCTGGAAGACGACCGCATCATCATCTTCGACACCACGCTGCGCGATGGCGAGCAATCGCCCGGCTTCTCGATGAACCTCAACGAGAAGATCCGCATGGCCGAGGCGCTGACCGAGCTGGGCATCGACGTGATGGAAGCCGGCTTTCCCATCGCCTCGCCCGGCGACTTCGAAAGCGTCAAGGCGATCGCCGAGAGTGTCGGCCAGCGCGACGACAGCCCGGTGATCTGCGGCCTGGCCCGTACCGGCCGCGAGGACGTATCGCGAGCAGGCGATGCCGTGCGCGCAGCGAAGCGCAAGCGCATCCACGTGTTCATAGCCACCAGCGCGCTGCACATGAAATACAAGCTGCGCATGGAGCCGGAGGAAGTGCTGGCCGCCAGCGCCGCTGCGGTGGAACAGGCTCGGGGCTACACCGACGATGTCGAGTGGTCGGCCGAGGACGGCACGCGCACCGATCCGGACTTCCTGTGCCGCTGTGTCGAGACGGCGATCAGGGCGGGTGCCACCACGATCAATATCCCCGACACTGTCGGCTACGCGTTGCCCGAGGACATGACGCGCATCTTCACCATGCTGCGCGAGCGTGTTCCGGGCGCGGAGAAGATCGTCTTCTCGACGCACAACCACAACGATCTGGGGCTGGCCGTCGCCAACACGCTGGCGGCGATCCGCTCCGGTGTGCGGCAGGTGGAATCCACCATCAACGGCATTGGTGAACGCGCCGGGAATGCGTCACTGGAAGAGGCGGTGATGGCGATCCGCACGCGCAACGACGCCATCCCGTTCAAGAACAACGTGCAGACGAACAATCTGCTGCGCGTGTCGAAACTGCTGTCCACCATCACCGGCTTCGACGTGCAGCCGAACAAGGCCATCGTCGGGCGCAACGCCTTCGCGCACGAGGCGGGCATCCATCAGGACGGTGTGCTGAAGAATGCGCAGACTTACGAGATCATGACGCCGGAGAGCGTTGGCTGGGCGAAGAACTCGCTGGTGCTGGGCAAGCATTCGGGTCGTGCGGCGTTCCGCGACAAGCTGAGCACGCTCGGCTATCGCATCGGCGACAACCAGCTGAACGACGCGTTCCGCAGGTTCAAGGACCTGGCCGATCGCAAGAAGGTGGTGTTCGACGAGGATATCGTTGCACTGGTGGATGACGAGGTGGTGCGCGACCACGAGCGCATCCGGTTCGTCTCACTCGATCTGCGTGCGGGTTCGAAGGCGCCGCCACGGGCGGATATGGAGCTGGAAGTCGATGGTGTGGTGAAGTCGGCGACCGCGACCGGCGACGGTCCGGTGGATGCGACGTTCAAAGCCATCCAGGAGATCTTTCCGCACACCGCCAATCTCGTGCTGTTCTCTGTCGGCGCGGTGACCGAGGGCACCGATGCGCAGGCGAAGACCACGGTGCGGCTGGAAGAGAACGGCAAGATGGTCGATGGGCAGGGCGCCGATACCGACACCATCGTGGCGTCCGCACGGGCCTATGTGCACGCGCTCAACAAGCTGCTGGTGAAACGGGTGCGGACGGAGCCGCAGGCGCTTTCAGCCTGATGGGTCAGTTGTAGTTGTAATAGGAACCGGGCGACGGGGGCGTCCCTATACTGGGCCCGTACCCGTTGCCCGGATCCGGGATACCCGGTGCCATGATCGTGCTGTCGTCGACCTTCGGCGCCGGCGGTGGTGGCGCGGGTCCGGTGAGGCCAAGCGACGCCGGCGTGGCGTCACAGCCCGCCAGGCTCAGCATGATCAGCGCAAGCAGCAT
>DATJJM010000075.1:0-22997 GCA_035492535.1 Acetobacteraceae bacterium
GGCGTCACCGCAGTCTTGGTCGGTGACGGCGCGCATGACGGTGGGATTGACCAATCGCATTATGATCTCCATTTCCCTTCCGCGCTCGACCTTGCCGCACGTCTTCGTGCGCTTGCGCGGGATGGGATTGACTGACTTGGGCTACCCGGGGCGGCGGTGCCACGCCCGCGCCGGGCTGATGAAAACAACCGCTGGACAAGAAGAAGGATAACATCCGTGGCCAACGAGAAGGCGCAAAACGTTCAGGACGTGTTCCTGAACCACGTGCGGAAGCAAAAGACGCCGGTGACCGTGTTCCTGGTGAACGGGGTGAAGCTTCAGGGCATAATCACCTGGTTCGACAACTTTTCCGTCCTGCTCCGACGGGATGGGCACACGCAGCTCGTGTATAAGCACGCGATCAGCACTGTGATGCCTGGGGCACCGATCCAGTTGTTCGATGCCAGCAAGGTGGAAGGTGCCGCCGCGCCCGTGCGGGAGATGACATCTGCCGCTGGCGAGTGACCCACGTAGCCTCCCCGAACGGCTGAACGGCTCGACGACGACGCTCACGCGGGCGGCCGTCGTGCTGCCGTGGGATCGTGGCAGCCGGGAGGGCGCGCGCGCGCAGGACGCGCATCGCTCCGCCGAGCATCGGTTGGCGGAGGCAGTCGGGCTGACCTCATCGATCGGCCTGATTGTCGTCCACAGCGCGATCGTGCCGCTGCGCGAGCGCCGGCCGGCGACGTTGCTGGGCGAGGGACAGGTGTCGGCGCAGGCGCGCGCCATGGCGGAGCACAAGGTCACCGTCGCCATCATCGACGCCGCGCTATCGCCTGTGCAGCAGCGCAACCTCGAGCGTGCCTGGGGCTGCAAGGTGATCGACCGAACCGGGCTGATCCTCGACATCTTCGGTGAGCGCGCGGCCACGAAGGAAGGCGCACTACAGGTCGAACTGGCGCATCTGGACTACCAGCGGTCGCGCCTGGTGCGGTCGTGGACCCATCTTGAACGGCAGCGCGGCGGCTTCGGCTTCCTGGGCGGACCCGGCGAAACACAGATCGAAGCCGACCGCCGGCTGATTGGCGAGCGCATCGTCCGGCTCAGGAAGGAACTGGAGCAGGTGCGCCGCACGCGCGGGCTGCATCGCTATGCGCGGCGGCGTGTGCCGTTTCCGGTGGTGGCGCTGGTTGGCTATACCAATGCCGGCAAATCCACCTTGTTCAATGCCCTGACCGGCGCGGAGGTCATCGCCCGCGATCAGCTGTTTGCGACGCTTGATCCGACCATGCGCGGGCTGCGCCTGCCGTCGGGCCGGCGGTGCATCCTGTCCGATACCGTCGGCTTCGTCAGTGAACTGCCGCACGAGCTGGTCGAGGCGTTCCGCGCCACGCTGGAGGAAGTCGCCGAAGCCGACGTCATCCTGCATGTCCGCGATGCCGCCCACCCGGACAGTGCGGCACAGCGTGCCGATGTCGTGGCGGTGCTGGACGACATGGTCGCTGATGGCGCCCTCGATCCATGCTGGCCATCGCGGACGATCGAGGTGCTGAACAAGGCCGATCTCCTGGGCGGCGTGGATGGTGTCCCCGACCGGAATGGTGCCGTTGCGGTCTCCGCTATCACCGGCGAGGGGCTGAACGCGTTGAAGGCCGCGATCGACCAGCGCATCGCCGAGGGTATGGAACTCGCCGACTATGACATCCCACCGCAGGACGGCGCGAGTCTTGCCTGGCTGTATGAGCATGGCGAAGTGGTTGACCGGCATGATGACGACGCCGCGGTGCATGTGACGGTGCGCTTGCTGCCGGCCGACCGCGCCCGCTTCGAGCAGCGGCACGCATGAGCTTCGATGCCGCCGCGCTTGCGGATCTGGCGGACCTGCTGCGTTCGGCGGCGAGGCAGGAGATCATGCCCCGCTTTCGCCGTCTTGGGGCCGGCGATGTGCGGCAGAAATCGGGCCCGATGGATCTTGTCACCGAGGCCGATGAAGCGGCCGAGAGGGTGATCACTGCCGGGCTGCGGCAACGCTTCCCTGATGCTGCCATTGTCGGTGAGGAGGCGGCCTCCGCCGAACCGTCGCTCCTGTCGCTGCTGGCCGACGCGGAGCTGGCGTTCGTGGTCGATCCGGTGGATGGCACCGCGAATTTCGCCGCCGGACTGCCGCTGTTCGGCGTGATGGCCGCGGCGATTGCCTGTGGCGAGGTGGTGGCGGCGGCGATCCACGATCCGATCTGCGACGATACCGCGCTGGCAATCCGCGGCGAGGGTGCGTGGATCGAAACGCCGGACGGGCACCGGACCGACCTGCGTGTGGCGCGGCCGGTGCCGGCGTCAGCGATGACGGGCAACGTGTCGTGGCGTTACCTGCCCGAGCCTTTGCGCGGCGCGGTCTGTGCCAATCTTTCGTTGCTCGGCGGCACCTGGGATTATCGCTGCGCCGCCCACGAGTACCGCATGGCCTGTGCTGGGTACTGCCACATGCTGTTCTTCAATCGGCTGCTGCCCTGGGACCACGCGCCTGGCTGGCTGCTGCATCAGGAGGCGGGCGGCTATTCGGCGCGTCTGGATGGCACGCCGTATTCCCCGCTCCGGACCGATGGTGGATTGATCTGTGCGCCGGACCGCGCGAGCTGGCAGGAAGCGCGCGCTGTCCTGCTGAACGGCTGAGGGCTCAGCCGCGCGCCCAGGCGATGGCGGCGCGCGCCAGTCCGTCGATGGTATCGACAATCGGCAACTCTGGCGGCGGCCCCGCCTGGATGCCGAGCGGGATCTCGGTGCATCCGAGAACGACCCCGGCCGCGCCGCGCTTGCCCAGGTTACTCGCCACCTCTGCGAGAGGCGCGTAGGCCTCTGCTACACGATTGGCTTTCACTAGGGCGATGGCCGGGCTGACCAACCGATCCATCTGTTCCTGGCTCGGCGTAATGCAGTCCCATCCGAGCGCGCCGAGCCGGTCCTGGTAGAGCCTCATCGCCAGCGTGGCCTCGGTGCCCATCACGCCAATCCGGCCGCCTGCGATGCGCAGCCGCCGCAGTTCCTCGGCCGCCGCATCGACGATGTGCAGGATCGGGAGGTCGGTCGCCCTGCGCATCTCGTCGAACCAACCGTGCGCCGTGTTGCACGGGATGGCGATGGCGCCACATCCGGCATCTTCCAGGCCGTCGATCCCCCGCAGCAGCCAGGGCAAAGGATCTGCCCCGCCCTTCAGTTTGCCGATCGTTCGGTCTGGCACCCGCGGATCTGACCACAGCACTGTCGGTATGTGTTCCTGATCGCGTGTCGCCGGCGTGAGCAACGTCAGCCGCACCATGAATTGGGCGCTCGCCAACGGCCCCATGCCGCCGAGCACACCCAATACCTTGTCGTCCGATCTCTCCATGCCGCAGCATTGGCTGCATCGCGGTCCGGACACAAGACAATGCAACGCACCATCGACCTGCAAGGCCATCGCGGCGCGCGCGGCCTGTTCCCCGAGAACACCCTGACCGGCTTCATTGGCGCGCTGGCGATCGGAGTTGATACGCTGGAACTCGACGTGACGCTGACGGCGGATGGCGTCGTCGTGGTGTCACATGATCCGCTGCTCAACCCAGATCACACGCGCACGGCTCAGGGTGCCTGGCTGGCCCAGCCCGGGCCTTCGATCCGTTCGATGCGCTGGCAGGAGCTGGCGGCTTATGACGTCGGACGACTGCGTCCCGGCAGTGACTATGCCGCGCAGTTTCCGGACCAGGCAGCGCACGACGGCGCACGGATCCCGAGGCTTGTCGACGTGCTCCGGCTTGATAGTTCCGTGGCGTTCAACATCGAACTGAAGTCCTCGCCGAGGATGGACGGCGTCGATGCCGCTGCGTTGGCCGAGGCGGCGGTGGCCGCAGCCGACGCTTGCGGCGCGACACCACGCATTATCGTCCAGTCGTTCGACTGGCGAGGCCCACGCAGACTGCGGCAGACACGTCCGGATATCCGGCTGGCGTGGCTCACGCGCGGCGAAATCCTGGCTGAGGCGCGGAGCTGGTGGGACGGGCCCCATCCGGGGGATTTTGGCGGCTCAGTGCCACGTGCGGTGGCTGCCGAGGGCGGCCCACTCTGGACCCCGCTCTACAGCGAGCTGACCGCAAATGGCATCGCCGAAGCCCACGCGCTGGGCCTCGCGGTTGTCCCATGGACAGTCAACCAACCATCCGACATGCGCCGGCTGCTGCTATGGGGCGTCGACGGGCTGATCACGGATCGTCCGGATCTGGCTCGGCCGGTCCTGTCGGACCTGGGTCTTCCATTGCCTCCCCGGCGTCCCACTCGCTTGGGTGCCTGAGGAAATTCGCCGTGGAGGTAGCCCGTGCCAACATGTCCTGAAGCGCGGGATCCTTGTCACCGTCCTCGGCGATCAGCGCCTCGATAGGCACGATGTATTCATGAGCGTGTGGCAATTGATGGCGCGCAAATCCGAGATAATGATTGCGCTTCAGGCCATACATGACGTGCATGTCCCGCACAGGAAGGACGAAGGGCGCTGCCGGCGGGCAATGCAATAGGCCTGTTGCCTTCCATCGCGGTATCTGGGTGCCCGGCATGACCGGCGCCATCAGCCATTCCACTGGGCAGACAGCCAGCAGCGAGTGGGTGCTCGGCGCGAAGCGCGCACGCTTGTCCAGTAGGTTCTGGAGCGTCGCGCAGGCTTCAACGGCAAAGATATCCACATAAGGATCCCCGGCCGTACCGCCGAAGTTCAGCCACAACCCGTCCGGCAAAGTGCGCCAGCGTGTGCTCCCCGGCAGCTTCAAATGGGGATTGCAACGAAACTGTCCTTCCGTCGGACGTCCCCGCAGCCAGTTTTCCGTCCAGCGAACCCCTGGCGGATGTTGCGGCCACTGCTTGAGACGTTCCTTGACTTGCGCATCGAGCGATTGAGCCTGATCCATCCTGCTTCTCAGTGGCTTCGTTACGAGTTATACAACCACAGGATGTATGCGTCATGCTCGCTAAGGTTGCAAACGGAATCTGACATCAACCATTAAGTTCGCCGCGTGACGGGTTTATGCAACTGACAAGAGTGGTGTTTGAGCCCTGGCTGGTGCGATACCGTAATAGTGTAAGAAAACCGTTGTTTACCGTGAATTGGATCGCAGTGCTTAACTCACTTATCAACAGCCTGTGGATAACGAACCGGCCTGTTCAGAAGGTTATTAATTTCGACAGCCGAAAATCAAGCGCTTGCGCGCCCTTTACCGGGCGCAATTTACTTGCGCCGCTCCATCGGCACGTAATCGCGCTGCGGCGAACCGGTGTAGACCTGCCGCGGCCGCCCGATCCGCTGCTGCGGATCCTCCAGCATCTCCTGCCACTGGCTCACCCAGCCAACCGTGCGCGACACCGCGAACAACGCGGTGAACATGCTGGTCGGGAACCCCATCGCCTTCAGGATGATACCGGAATAGAAATCCACGTTCGGGTAGAGCTTGCGATCGACGAAGTACTTGTCGTTCAGCGCAATCTTCTCGAGCTCCATCGCCAGGTCGAGCAGCGGATCGTCCTTGATGCCGAGTTCGCCGAGCACGTCGTGGCACGCCTTCTGGATGATGCGCGCGCGGGGGTCGTAGTTCTTATAGACGCGATGGCCGAAGCCCATCAGCTTCGCGTGGTTGTTGCGGTCCTTCACGTCCTCGAGGAAGTCTGGGATGTTCTTCACATGGCCGATATCGGCCAGCATTTTCAATACAGCCTCATTGGCGCCGCCGTGCGAGGGGCCCCACAGGCTGGCGATGCCGGCGGCAATGCAGGCGAACGGGTTGGCGCCGGTCGATCCTGCCAGTCTCACCGTGCTGGTGGAGGCATTCTGCTCATGATCCGCGTGCAGGATCATGATCAGATCCATGGCGCGTGACAGCACTGGGTTGGCCTTCCATGGCTCCGCCGGCACGGCGTGGAACATGTAGAGGAAATTCTCCGCGTAGGTGAGATCGTTCCGCGGATACATGAACGGCTGGCCGACTGCATATTTGTGTGCCCAGGCGGCGATCGTCGGCACCTTGGCAATCAGCCGGAACGCGCTGATGCGCCGGCTCTCCGGATCATGGATGTCCAGGCTGTCGTGATAGAAGGCCGACAGGGCGCCGACAACGCCGCACATCACCGCCATCGGGTGCGCGTCGCGCCGGAAGCCGTTGTAAAACGTGCGGAGCTGCTCGTGCAGCATGGTATGGCGCATCACGCCAAGCTCGAACTCGTGCCGCTCACCTTTGCTCGGCAAATCGCCGTTCAGCAGCAGATAGCAGACTTCCAGGAAGTCGGAACTTTCAGCCAACTGCTCGATCGGATAGCCGCGATACAGCAGGATGCCTTCGTCGCCATCGATATAAGTGATCTTGCTTTCGCACGAAGCCGTCGCGCCATAGCCGGGATCGTACGTGAAGACGCCGAGATCCCCGTACAGCTTGCGGATGTCGAAGACCGCGGGGCCGATGGTCCCGTCGATCAGCGGCAGGCTGCTCGACTTGTTGGATCCTTCAAGCGAGACCGTGATGGACCGTTTGGTCGAGCCGCTCATGCGTGTGTCCTTGTGTCTTGGCGAGGCGCTGGCCTCCCGTTAGGTGCCTGCCCCAAATGCGGCGCCCACTGTGAAATTATGGCGGACCGATGCCGTGTGCAACCTTCGCGCCCGCAGCATGGCTGCCATCCCACCGCTTACCACCAGAAAAATGATTGTGCGAGCCCGTCACTCAATCGGCAGCGGCGCGATCACAAGGTGCCGCCTTTCCGCTTGCCCCTCGCGCATCAGCCGAAACTCGACCTGGCATCCGACGCGTTCCGGTCCGAGGAAGCCACAGCGCATGGCCACTGCTCACGCTGTGACCGTCCAACGACAGCAGAGTGTTCCCAGGCCGCGGCCCCGCCAGATCAGCCGGCGCAAGCCTGCCACCAAGTGCCCGGATGCCTGGCCCGGATCGACCCAGGCGCGGTGAGGCTGGAGCGAGCATCCAGCACGGGTCTGCCGGCGACGACCGCGCCCTTGACGACATGGAACAGCGCCCGTTCTGGCAGGCGGTTACACTGGCGTTGCTTGGTAAAAGTCACGGTACTGGCGGCGCAATTCTGTCTTCAGCAATTTCCCGGTCGCGGTGTGCGGTAATTCCTCCACAACAAGCACGGCGTCGGGCAACCACCACTTTGCGACCTTCCCCTCGTAGAATTGCATGACCGAGTCCGGATCGATTGTCCGGCCAGGCCTCGCTACCACCAGAAGCAGCGGACGCTCGTCCCATTTCGGATGCGTGGCCGCAACCACTGCGGCCTCGGCCACGTCAGGATGTGAAACGGCAATATTCTCCAGGGTGATCGAACTGATCCATTCGCCGCCAGACTTGATGACGTCCTTCGAGCGGTCGGTGATCTGCATGAAGCCGTCAGGATCGATCGTCGCTACGTCGCCGGTGGCGAACCAGCCTTCGGCATCACAGGCGCTGCCGGGTTCGTCGCCGAAATAGGCACTGCAAACCCACGGTCCGCGCACCATCAGATCGCCGAACCGTTTGCCGTCCCACGGGAGCTCCTTGCCGTTGCCATCGACGATCTTCATGTCGATGCCTGCCAGAACGCGGCCTTGCTTCAGCATGTGCTGGATTGCTTCCGACCCGGTCAGGCCGGCGTGCGGTGGTTTCGGTGCGTTGTAGGTCCCAACCGGGCTGAGCTCGGTCATGCCCCAGCCATGCTCCATCGCAACCCCAAGCTCGTCACGGAATGCCTCGATCAGCAGCGGCGGTGCGGCGGACCCGCCGGTCATGATGCGGTTGACCGTGGCCAGCTTCTCGCCACTTGCGCGGATATGCTGCAGCAGCCCGAGCCAGACGGTGGGCACGCCACAGCTCATGGTGACGCGCTCTTCGTTGAGCAGACGTGTCAGGCTGGCGCCATCCAGGTGGCGGTGCGGCAGGATCAGCGCGGCTCCGGTAAGCGCTGCGGCATACGGAATGCCCCAGGCGTTGACGTGGAACATCGGCACGACCGGGAGAATGCGCGAGGTCGCCCGCATATCCAGCACGTCTGGCAATGCGATGGCATAGGCATGCACCACGGTCGAGCGGTGGCTGTACAGCACACCTTTCGGGCGTCCTGTGGTGCCCGATGTGTAGCAGAGCGCGCTTGCGATGTTCTCGTCGAACTCCTGCCAGGCGTAATTGTCGTCGGCAGCGTCGAGCAGTTCGTCGTAGCAGAGCAGCTGCATGCCGGGCGGCAGTTCCAGCGTCGGCATGCCCGCTTTGTCGGCCAGCAGGATCACGGCGCGCACGCTGCCGGCAATCCGTGGCGCAATGCCGCACAGCAATGGCGCGAAGCCTGCATCGGCGAACAGCACGCTGTCCTGGGCATGGTTGATGATATAGCTGATGTCGTCCTGCGACAGGCGCGGATTGATCGTGTGGCAGATCGCCTGCATCCCGGATGCGGCATAATACACTTCCAGATGGCGATAATCATTCCAGGCCAGCGTGCCGACGCGATCCTGCGGCTTGATGCCCAGATCCTGGAGCACCCGTACGAGCCGTCGGGCGCGACGCTCAGTCTCGCCCCAGGTGCTGCGATGGATCGCGCCGGCGCCGGTTTGCGAGATCACGTCCGCATTTGCATGGTGCCGCGCCGCGTGCCGCAGCAGCCAGGGGATCGTCAAGTTTTGTGATTGCATCAACCCGAGCATGGCGTGCCTCCATTGCCGTCATGTTACGCCAATGGAGAAAGGTTGGCACTAGCGGCGGCGCCCGGTGTTGCTCCTGGAGCGTGGATGCGTACTGATGCGCTGGCAGAGAATGCGGAGGCCGAAATGGAGCTGAAGTCAGCTTTGATCGTTGGTGTGGGTAGCGGCCTGAGTGCCTCGCTGGCGCGGCTGTTCGCCCGCAATGGGCTGCAGGTGGCGCTGGCGTCGCGGAATCCTGACCGCCTCGCGGGCCTGGCGCATGAGACTGCGGCGGCGACGTTTGCCTGCGAAGCGACGGAACCGGAGGAGGTGGCCGGCTTGTTCGACGCGGTGATCGTGACACAGGGCGTGCCGGACATCGTCGTGTACAACGCGTCGGCGCGGGCTCGGGGGCCGATCACCGATCTGGAGCCCGACGCGGTGGCGCGCGCGATCGCGGTAAGCGCGTACGGCGGATTCCTGGTGAGCCAGCAAGCGGCGCGACACATGCTGCCGCGCGGTTCTGGCGCAATCCTGCTCACCGGTGCCTCGGCAAGCGTGAAGGGCTACCCGCAATCGGCCGCGTTCGCGATGGGCAAGTTCGCGCTGCGCGGCCTGGCGCAGAGCATGGCGCGTGAGTTGGCGCCTCAGGGCATCCATGTCGCACACTTCGTGATCGACGGCGGCATCCGCAGCGCGACGCGCGTCGATCCGGCCGACAAGCCGGATAGCCTGCTGGATCCTGATGCAATCGCCGCAAGCTACTGGCAGGTGGTGCAACAGCCGCGCAGCGCCTGGACCTGGGAGGTGGAACTGCGCCCCTGGGTCGAGCGGTTCTGAATGGACCGGCGGACGATTGGCGCGATCTGGATCGGCGGCATCGTGCTGATGGTCGCGCTGTACCTGATAGGGCCACAGCATTTCATCCGGGCCTGCGAGGAGTTCCTTGGCCAGTTCTGGTCGTTCATTGGCCAGTTGATCGATGTGCTGATGCAGCGTGCCTTCGACGCGGTGCGGGCTGCGGCGATCGCGCTGTATGTCGTGTTCGTGGTGCTGGCGCTGATGGCGGGCCATCGCGGCATTCGCAGTGGCGGCGCGCTGTTCGTCGTGACGGTGCTGTTCGCGCTGCTGGTAGGGACCGGATGGTACAGCCCTTCCACGGGTTGGTTCAGTGCGGCGCTGGTGGCTTGCGCAGGCGCATTGGTGATGACCGGACGGCTGCTACGTCAGGCGGCGATGCAGCGCGACCCGCGCGGCCCGTGGGGCATGAAGCCGCCTCCCGTGCCTTGATCGTGGTTGCGGCACGCCGCAGACTGTCTTTGTTCACTCGAAGGGGAGGAACCCGTAATGCTGTATGAACTGCGTATCTATGAGTGCGTGCCGGGCAAGCTGCCCGATCTGCTGAAGCGCTTCGACACCATCACGCTGAAGCTGTGGGAGAAGCACGGAATCAAGCAGGCCGGCTTCTGGACCACGGTGATCGGTGAGTCGAACCAGACGCTGTATTACTTCGTGACATGGGAGTCCCTCGCCGAACGCGAGAAGAAGTGGAACGCGTTCCAGTCGGATCCTGACTGGATTTCCGCCCGGGCGAAGACAGAAGAGAAGGGCGCGATCGTCGCGAATGTGAAGAACTTCATCCTGACGCCGACGCAGTTTTCAGCGGTGAAGTGATGGGATGCCCTCGGACCGAGGGCATCCCATCATGGCGTGCGCAGGCACGCGCGCCGCAGACGTGGATGCCGGGCCTGCGCCCGGCATGACCCTCAGGACTACGCCGCCGCCCGTGCGACGTCGCCGACATCGGCGGCCGATTCAACGTTCCAGCCACGCTCCACCATCTCGCGCGTGCGCGCTGCTCCGATCACAGGTTCGGCGAGTTCGGTGAACTTCCGTGTCAATTGCTCGTCCGTCATCGGATTGGCAGCGCTGCCAATACAATGATCGATTTGGCAGGTGTGGCTGCGCCCATCCTTCAGCGTGATGGTCACCACGGCGGCGTCGCCTTTCAGGCTGTCGTCACGTTCCGTGGTGACCTTGTCCTGGAATGCGATCACCTCTGCGTCCTGCACCGTCGGATCCTGCAACTCGGCGATGCGCGCCGTGCCACGCAGCAGTATCGCCGCCGTCCAGTGATACAGGCTGACATGCGCCTGGAGCTCGTTCTGGGGATTGCGCCGATCACACAATGCCATCGCGCCGGGTGAGGCCTTGATGTGCACGCTGTCCACCTGAGCGGCGTCGATGCCGTGTTCCCTGCGCAGTTGCAGGCAGGCGTCGATGATCGGATGGATCACAATGCCGCACGGATAGGGCTTGTAGGTATTGCGCAGGATCTCGAAACGCGTGCCCAGGTCGCCCGCCAGCGCTTCCACGTCGGGCTGTTCCGCGAACACCTCCAGGAAGCCGTAGCGGCCTTCCAGCGCCGCGGGTGAGGCGGTGAAGCCATGCTGGGCCATGATCGCGGCCCGTAACCCGGTCTGCGCCGCCTGGGCTGGCATGAAGGACGACACCATCGTGGCGTGCATCACCCGGAACCCGGCCGCCTGGGATAACGCAATGCCGATGGCGTATTGCAGCCGCGTCGCGTCAAGCTTCAGTAACTTGGCCGCGGCGATGGCCGCGCCAATGCCGGCCGCCACACCGGTCTGCGACCAGGCGACGGCGCCTTTCGCCGGCGGCACCGAGATCGCCTTCGACAGCCGGCACACGAACTCAATGCCGAGCGCGCAGGCGAGCAGGAAGTCGGCGCCGTTGGTGGGACGCCGCTCTACCATCGCCATCGCCGCCGTTGCGACCGGGCCAGCAGGGTGCACCACTGCTTCAGCGTGCGTGTCATCATAGGAGTAGATACTGGAACTCAGGCAGTTGATCAGGCTGGCGTGCAGCGCGTCGGCCTTGCGGCCGCGGCCGATCACCGTGGCGTGGGGCGAGCCGGTGTATTCGGCAAGCGATTTGTCGGCCAATTCGACCACTTCATGTCGGGCGCCGCCAATGGTGCAGGCGAGGATGTTGAAAAACGATCGCAGCGTTTCGCGCCGCACGTTGTCTGGCAGGTCGCACCAGCGTGCGGCCAGGATATAGTCGGTGATGCGTGCCGTCACGTCGCCGGCAGCGTTGATGAATGCATTGGCCATCGCGAGCCTCCGTTACAGCGAGTGGGTGGTGCCGCCGTCAATGTCGATGATGCAACCCTGGATGTAGTCAGCCTTTTCCGACGCGAGATAGGCGGTGAGCCAGCCAATCTCCTCAGGGCGGCCGACACGGGTGACGCCACCGTGTGATTTCAGCAGGAACGCGATGGCTTCATCACGGCTGGCGAAGTTGTGCAGCCTGGTCACCCGCTCGATGTTGCGGCCGAAGCGTTCGGTCTCGATCAGGCCGGGATTGATCGCGTTGACACGGACACCATCCTTGATGCCGATGTCGGCGAGCGCCTTGGTGAAGTTCAGCAGCGCCACGTTGACCGACCCGCCGATGGTGAATTCGGCGGACCCGGCGCGTGACCCGACGCCGACGATATTGATGATGCAGCCACGGCGATCGCGCAGGTGCGGCCAGGCAGCACGCGAGGTGCGCACATACCCGTGGAATTTCAAGGCGAAACCGTCCATCCAGTCGTCGTCGGTGAGCGTGAAGAAATCCGCGCGCTTGGTGGCGCCGGCATTGTTCACCAGGATGTCGAGCCGGCCGAACGCCGATACAGTTGTATCGATGATCGTCTGCGCTGCGGCGGGATCGCGGAGGTCGCAGGGGATGATCGCGGCGCGGTTGCTGCCGGAGATCGCGGCAATGCTGGCGGCAACCGCCTCCAGCCTGGCCGTGTCGCGGGCGGCGAGGCAGACCTGCACGCCCTCGCGCGCCAGCTCCTGCGCGATCGAGGCCCCGATGCCGCGGCTGGCGCCCGTCACCAGCGCGACCTTGCCCTGAAGGTTGAGGTCCATCGCGTTTCCCCCTGTTTGTTGCCTGGGATGATGCAGGCAATCAGCGGGCCGATCAAACCGTGAGATTGCCCCAGCTTGTCACAGTTTCGACGCGCAGCGCGATCACCGGCAGGTCCGTGAGTTGCATGGTGCGATACTGTGGATAGCGTTCGCGCAGCAGGTCCTGCGCACGATCGTGCTCGGCGCCGCCATCCAGTATCTCCGCCCGCCCGCGCAGCATCACCCAGCCAAGTTGCGTCCAGTCCTCCGCGTAACGGTCCGCAACGAAGGCGATGGAAGGGTTCTCCAGCATGTTGCGCAGCCGCTTCAGCGGCCGTGCGGAGGCCTGCTTCGGTTTCTCGTCGATGGTGACGTAGAGCGCTCTGTCCGTCAGCACAAAGCACACCGGCACGACATGAGGATTGCCGCTCGCGTCAGCGGTCGCAAGGCGGCCAACGCGCTGGCCGTTCACGAACGCGATATGCTGATGAGCAACCATCCACGTCTTATCTCACTTCAGTCCTGCCCGAAGCAATCCGCTTACAGCAGCCCTGCCGCGATATTCACGGTCAAGGCCAGGATGATGGTGTTGAACAGAAAGCTCAGCAGCCCGTGTACGGCTGCCATGCGGCGGAATTTGCGCGCTGTGATCTGCACGTCGGACACCTGGAACGTCATGCCAAGCACCAGCGAAAAGTACACGAAGTCCAGGTAATCCGGCCGCTTCTCACCGGGGAAGTCGAGGCCACCGGAAATGCCGGCGGCACCATGCTCCACCTCGTAATACTCATGCGCATAGCGGAGGGCGAACGTGGTGTGCGTCATCAGCCAGGAAACAAACAGCGTCACCGCCACAAGAGCGACATGCAGGTTGCGCTGCGCTGGCGGCATGTCCTTGCTGATGTTGGCGAACTCATGAATGATGGCGATGAAGGTGAAGGTGATGACGCCGACCGTCAGCCAGAAAATCGTCCACTCGCCTTCCTGCTGTGCGGCTGCATCCTCCGCCATCCGGCTCATCCGTTCGGTGGTGAACAGGAAGGCGGCCAGCACAAGGTACACGATAACGCCGATATCCCATGCGATGATCGAACGCGTGGTTCGGCTCAGTTCACCGGGCAGCAAAGGCGCAACAGCAAGTCCGCACAGCAGGCCGATGAACAACCGTGGCCGGCTGCTGATGGCTTGCCAGGAACGAGCAAAGACCTTGTTCAAGCGAGCGTCGCCAGCAGCCCTGCCATCAGCTTGCCGCGATAGGCGAGGCTGTCCACCACGATATGCTCATCAAGCGTGTGGGCGCCGGCGCCTTGCACGCCGAGGCCGTCTAGTGTGGCGATGCCCATCGCGCCAGTGAAGTTCCCATCCGATCCGCCACCCGAACTCTGCGATGCAATATGGTAGCCGAGGCCCTGGGCGATTCCGCGCGCCTTCTCATACAGCGCCATCACTTTCGCGTCGGGTTCCCAAACGGGACGGGTCACACCGCGCGTCACACTGAACTGCACATCGTTGGAGGATGCGGTCAGCGCCAGCATCGCGGCGACGCCACGGTCCAGGTCTTCCTGACGCTTGGCCATCGACAGCGCCTCGCCGGTGCAGGTCGTGGTGACGCAGTTGACCCATTGGCCGCCATGGATGACGCCGACAGAGAAGGTGCAGTCCTCGGTGGTCATGTCCTCGATCTCGATCAGCTTGCGTGCCATTTCACGAATGGCTGAACGGCCGTCAGCGAGTCGCGCACCGGCGTGGCTCGGACGGCCGGTCGCTTCCAGATTGAAACGCGCGATGGCGTAGCGCCCGGTGACCACTCCGCCATCCGCGCGCGCAGGTTCAGGCACCAGCACGTATTTGTGGCGGGCGGCCTCCGCCTCGATCAGGTCACGCGTCGAAGGGCTGCCGACCTCCTCGTCGCTGGTAAAGAGGACGGTGACCGGTAGCGGCGTCTGTATATGCGAGCGGGCAAGCTGGCGGATCGCTTCCAGCGCCATGTAGGTGCCGCCCTTCATGTCCAGGATGCCAGGGCCCCAGGCGCGACTGCCATTCCGACGGAAGGGCAGTTTTTCCAGCGCGCCGATGGGATGCACTGTGTCGAGATGGCCCATCACCAGAATGCCTGGCTCGTTTGGCGTGGCGTGCGGGAACGTGGCACGGATGCAGTCGCCGAACCCCATCCGGCCGGCCACCCGTTCGATGCGTGCGCCTGCGACGATCAGGTCACGCGAGGCGAGGTCCATCATGCGGTTGACGGCGGAGGCGTCGTAGGTGGGACTTTCACATTCGATCCAAGTGCGCAGGCCGTCCAGCATTGTGTCGGCGTCGAACGGCATGTCGGCTGGGTTCACGGGCAGGTTCCTCTATGGCAACAGGCTCAGACGCTCGGCCAAGAGAGCGAAGAAACCATCGGCATTGATCGTCTCCAACAGCGTAACATTATGCGGCGCGTTCGTGCGGTGCCAGCGATCGATCACGGTGCGGCCGCGGCTTGGGCCAGGGCCGAGATCGATGCTGGCAGCGCAGTCGCGCGCGGTGAACAGATCGGGGCGGATCAGCCAGGCGACGGCGCAAGGATCGTGCAGCGCGGCGCCTTTGCGGCCGAGTCGCGGGCCCAGCGGCACGGTCGCCTGGATGTCGCATAGCGCGCGCAGGCAATCGCCTTCACCGGCGGCGCGCAAGGCGGCAAGGCGGGCCGGTGTGCACAGCGCCTGTGCCGTCAGTTCCAACGTGGCCAGAACCACCGGACGGCCGCACGCGAAGATGACGGCGAGCGCCTCGGGGTCGTTCAGCGCGTTGAACTCTGCGGAGGGTGTTGCGTTGCCCTCGCCCCAGGCGCCGGTCATCAGCACGATGCGCTCGATGTTGTCCAGGATGGCCGGGTCGGTCGCGAGCGCGAGGGCAATGTTGGTGGCCGGCGCGATGCCGACCAGTGTGACCGGCTCCAGGTTGGTGCGGACGTGGGTGCGGATTGCGTCCGCGGCAATGCCAGGTGCCACCGGATCGCCGGCAGGCAACGCGATGCCGCCCAAACCATCGACGCCGTGCACGCGCGTCTCGTTGACGAACGAGCCGAGCAGCGGTCGATCGGCACCGCCGTAGACTGGCACTCTCGAACCCGCAAGCGCGACCAGGGAACGCGCGTTGGCCAAGGTGCGGTCCAGGCCAACATTGCCGCCAGCCACGGTCACCGCCAGCACACCGAGCTCGGGCGCCTGCAGGGCCAACAGCAGAGCGAACGCATCGTCGGTGCCTGGATCACAGTCCAGGATAATTGGGGTCGCCACGCCATAATCCTTGTTTCTGTCCGGTCAGGATGCCACCCTGCGGCGCCATGTCCATGCAGTATTTCTCGGTTCCCACCGAGGATTCCGATGGGGACGGTGACCAAGCGGTCATGGTTCCTTCGATCACCCGGAAACTGGTGCCAAACCCGCCGGAGCGGCTATGGCGGCTGCGCAAGCATCTGGTCCAGTCGCTTCGCGCATTGCGGACGATGAAGGACCCGGAAGGCAACGCGTCACCCTTGCGTTCTGCGCCGGAGGGATTCGCTGCCAAGGTGGCGCGCACGGCCTGCACGATGTGCCGCGGCTTCTGCTGCAAGGGCGGCGGCGAGCATGCCTATCTCGACGAGCGGGTGATGGCTCGCGTGCGCATCGCGCAGCCGGAGCTGGATGCACGCGGGGTGGTGCGGCTGTATCTGGAGAGCGTGCCAGCGGTCGGATACGAGGGGACGTGTCTGTTCCATGGCGAGAAGGGCTGCACGCTCGACCGATCGCTGCGCTCGGACGTGTGCAACAGCTATTTCTGCGACATGCTGGGCGAATTCGTGAAGAAGGCGGACAAGGCCACGAGTGTCATCGTGATGGCGGGTGAGGGGGAGTTCAGCCGCATGTCACCGATCCTGCGGCCGGACCGGACGTAGCCGCACAGGGGCGAGGCGGACCTTATCGGCCGCCATCCACCTGCAGGATCTGGCCGTTGACGAAGCCAGCCAGGTCTGACGCGAAGAACACGACGGCATTGGCGATATCCTGAGCGGTGCCGAGATGTTTCATCGCGATGCGGTTCACCAGCGCCGTCTGACCATCCGGGCCGTAGCTGTCCCACTGTCGCTCGGTTGCCTCGTTGGTCCGTATGAAGCCAGGTGCGACCGAATTCACCGTGATGTTGTAGGGACCGAACTCATGCGCGAGCTGGCGGGTCAGCCCCACCACGGCGTGCTTTGCCGAGCAATAGGCCTGAATGCCGGTCAGCGATGGCTGGAGCCCGGCGCCGGAGCTGGTGTTGATGATGCGTCCCCCGCCGGCCCGTTTCATTGCCGGCGCCGCGGCACGGCACAGGGTGAAGGCGGCGTTCACGTTGATGTCGAACAGGGTGTCCCAGTCCTCGTCCGTGACGTCTTCCAGTGGCTTCGGTCCCTGGCCGGCGACGCCGCCGGCATTGTTCACCAGCACGTGGATCGGACCGTTGGTCTGCGCCTCGATCTGCCGGATCCACGCGGCTCCGGCGGCGCGGTCGCGCAAGTCCACGACCTTGGTCGTGACCCCGCCATCCTTCGCGGTCTCGGCGAGTTCATCCGCCGAGATGTCGGTGGCGAACACCAGTGCGCCGAGATGGGCAAAGGTCTGCGCGATGCAGCGGCCGAAGCCGTGACCGGCACCGGTGACCGCGACCGTCTTGCCGTCAAAGCGAATATTCATGGGCAGGACCTCATCCGACAGGGAAGGGCCACGCTAGCGAACTACATCCAGTATTGCCAAAGCCTGGCCTTCAACTCGTCGAGGCGCTCGCCGATGGGGCGGTGCTCCCAGCCCTGCAAGGACATCTGGCGGGACATGGCCATGTCCTGTCGCAGCAGCGCCTCGACCTGCGAGGCGGTATCGGCGCCGATGACGATCGCATCGACCTCGTTGTTGAACACGACACTGCGGCGATCGAGGTTCGATGAGCCGATTGCGGCCCATACTCCATCGACGGTCGCCAGCTTGGAATGCAGCACGGCATTCTGTACTTCGTAGATACGTGCGCTGTCTTCGAGCAGGTCGCCATAGGCGGCACGACCGGCGTAGACGGCTGCCTGTACATCCGTATGGCTTGGCACCACGATGCGCACGTCGACGCCGCGGCGGCCAGCCTTGCCCAGATCCTCGCGTTCCTGGTGCGGTGGCACGAAATAGCCGGTGGCGAGCCAAATCCGTTGCTGCGCGCCACGCACGGCTGCTTCCAGCGAGACAAAGTACCATGGTCGCTGATCACCGGGCGAACTGCCGATAACGCGCACCGTCTGTACACCCTGCCGCGCGAGCGGTGGGAAGTAGTTCGCCTGATCGACTGGTGGGCCCTTCTGCTTTTTCCAGGTGTCAAAATACAGCTTCTGCAATTCGGCGACGGCCGGCCCGCGGATCTGGATCGCCGTGTCGCGCCAATAGGCGCGCCTTGCATCACCGTCGTCCGGGACGCCGGCGGAAGGCGGATTCTCATAGTCCTTCGACAGGTTGATGCCGCCGGTGAAGCCAATACGCCCGTCCACAACCATGATCTTTCGATGGTCGCGATCGTTCGGTGAATGGCCGGCTAGAGCGGCGAGCGGATTGAACGGATTGAATTCCACCACCTTGGCGCCGGCGTGTCGCAGTTCGCCGAACAGCGAGCCTGGGGTGTCCTTCGATCCGTACGCGTCGTAGATGATGTTGACCGCGATCCCGTGACTCAGCTTGTCGATCAGCAGGTCGGAGAGCTGCTGTCCGTCCCAGGCGACATCCTCGAAGATGAAGTATTCCAGGTTGATGTGGTCCGTTGCCTGCTGCATCGCCTGGAACATCGCCGGAAAAGCCTGGGCGCCATCCTGCAGCAGCTGCGTTTGATTGCCGAACACCAGGGAACCGCCGTCGAGCGCCTGCTGCATGCCATAGTGCCGCTGCAACGGGTCGGCGCCGCTCAGATACTTGTTGACATCGGGCGTGGCCGCGCAGGCTTGCAGCGCCGCGGCCGCGCCCACGGTGACGAAGTTGCGCCGGCTGATAAACATGGCCGCGAAGGGCTATGCCATTGCGGCTGAACTGTGACGGCGCACCGAGTTGTGTGACGCGGCTACTCTCTTGGCGGCGGTTCGATCACCGTGCCGGTGTAGGCCTCAACGAACACGAGATGATCGATGACCTTTTTCACGCCAGGCGTGTTCTCGGCCATCACGCAGATCGCCCGGCGTTCCTGGTCGTTGCTGATCGTGCCCCAGAGATCCACCGCGCCATTGACCACGGTCACGTTCAGCGTGGTCTTCGGCGCCCAGCTTTCGCGTGACAGCGTGGTCAGGAGACGATCACGGATGGTGGCGTCATCCGCCGCAACGGCGCCGCGTTCGCGAGCCGCCACCGACAGGGCGCGCAGCAAGTCGGCTCGGCTGACCACGCCTGCCACGCGATCGCCATCCAGGACCGGGACACGCTTGACCCGATGCTCCTCCATCAGGGCGACGATGTCGGTGAGCGGCGACGTGGCATCCACGGTGAGCACGTCGTGCGTCATCACGTCGGCGACCTTGCGGCCATGCGTACGGGTGAAGTCGGCGGCCTGCCTGCTGGGCGAGGCGATCAGTCGCAGCCACCAGGAACGATGGCGGCGGGTGCCGATCTCGTCACGGCGGAGCAGATCGCCTTCGGTCACAATGCCCACCAGGGTGCCGGAGCTGTCCACGACCAGCAGACCGGAGATGCCGCGCTCCAGCATCAGTTCGACGGCTTCGGCGATGGTGGCGTCGGGTGGCACCGAGATCACGTTGCGGGTCATGACATCGGAGGCGATCATAGGTGCGGTCCCCTTTGTGTTCCGGTCAGTCGATCGATGCGCAGCCTCTGGCGATCATCGGTCAATCGCATTGCCGCAAGGTAAACCACAGCGACGGAGGCAAGGCCACTGCCGCCGGAGAGCAGGAAAATCAGCAGAATCTGGTATTTGGCTGCCTCCAGCGGATCCATGCCCGCGAGGATCTGGCCGGTCATGATACCGGGCAGAGTCACGACGCCGGCGGCCGACATCTGGTTGATGATCGGCAGCAGTGCCCGCCGGACGGAGGTTCGGATCAGGCCACGCATCGCCTGGAAGAAGCTTGCGCCGAGGCAAAGCTGCGCCTCGATCGCGGCGCGTTCGCCCACCACGCCGCTGAGCATCGAGTCGAGCGCCAGCGAGCCGCCGTTCAGGACGCTGCCGAGGATGATCCCTGCAAGCGGGATGGCGTAGCGGGCGTCGTACCAGGGCTGCGGGCGGATCGCCGTGGTAAGGGCCAGGGTCGCGGTCAGGAAGGTGGCGAAGGCCACCGCTGATGCCCCGATGGTGGTGTTGCCGAAGCGGCCGAGCCGTTGTTCCGGCCGCGTGGCCACCTCGCGTCCGGCGATCGCCACCATCACCAGCACCACGGCCAGCGTGGCGAGCGGCGAGGCGATCGCGAACACCAGGCGCAGGATGTAGCCGACGACCACGAGCTGCACGACCAGGCGGAAGGCCGCGATGGCCAGCTGGGTGTGCAGGCGCAGGCGCAGCACGAGCGACAGCAAGGCGTCCACCACGATGAGCACCGCGGCGATGGCGACGTCGAACGGCGACAGCAGGATCGGATTCATGCCTGCGGCCTGTTGCCCACACAGATTCGAGCGGCTGCTACTGCGTTCCTGCGCACAGGGCTGCGAACGCGCTGAGATTGACAATGCCGCGTGCGGTCACGCTGGGCACCAGCACGTGGATCGGCTTGCTCATGCCGAGCAGCATCGGTCCGACCGGCAGTCCGTCAGACGCCGCCTTCAGCAGCGTGAAGGAGATGTTTGCCGCATCGAGGGTTGGCATCACCAACAGGTTGGCGGTGCCGCTCAGCCGGCCGTCGGGCACGGCATTGTCGCGGATCGCGGCGACCAGGGCGGCGTCGGCGTGCATCTCGCCATCCACTTCCAGGTCGGGCGCGCGCTCGCGCACCAAAGCGAGCGCTCGGCGCATCTTGCGGGCGCTTTCGGAATCGCTGGCACCGAAGTTCGAATGGGACAGCAGAGCCGCCTTCGGCGTGATGCCGAACTCGGACACGGCCTCGGCGGCGAGCACGGTCATTTCGGCGATCTGCTCGGCGGTAGGATCGACCACCATCTGCGTGTCGCAGATGAACAGCGTGCCGTGCGGCAGGATCAGGCAGCCCAGGCCGTAGATACGCGACACGCTGGGGCGGCGCGGGATGATCGGCAGGACGTACCGCACCTGCCGCCACCAGTTGGCACTGCCGCCGCAGATCGCCGCATCGGCGAGTCCGGCGTGCAGTAGCATCGCTGCTGCCACCGACCCGCGCCGTGTCAGGCCGTAGGCAGCGTCTTCGGGAGGGATACCGTGACGACCGACCAGGCGCTGATAGTCCTCCAGCAACGGGGCGAATATGTGCTGGTCCTCGGCCGGGTCGATCACCGCGACCCCGTCGGTGGTGAGATCGATGCGCAGGCCCATCTCGCGGACCTTGCGCTCAATGACCGCCCGGCGCCCGAGCAGAATGGGACGGGCGATGCCTTCGTCCACCAGCGTCTGCGCGGCGCGGAGGACACGCGCATCTTCCCCCTCACCGTAAACGATGCGGCGGGGGGACTGCTTCACCGCCTCGAACACCGGGGCCATGAGCTGGCCGGAGCGGAACACGAAGCGCTGGAGCCCGCGCTTGTACTGGGCGAAATCGTGGATTGGCTTGCGCGCGACGCCGCTGTCCATTGCGGCGCGCGCCACCGCAGGGGCGATTTCCAGGATCAGGCGCGGATCGAACGGCTTCGGGATGATGTATTCGGGTCCGAACACCGGTGCGTCGCCGCCGTAGGCAGCGGCAACGACTTCCGAAGCTTCCATGCGGGCGAGCGAGGCGATCGCTTCGGCGGCGGCGATCTTCATCTCCTCGTTGATCGTGGTCGCGGACACATCGAGCGCACCGCGGAAGATGAACGGGAAACAGAGGACGTTGTTGACCTGGTTCGGGTAATCGCTGCGTCCGGTGGCGACGATGGCGTCGGGGCGATGGGTCCTGACCTGCTCCGGCAGGATCTCCGGTTCGGGATTGGCGAGCGCGAGGATCAGCGGCTTGTCGCCGAGCAGTTGCAGCCACTCCGCCTTCAGCACATGTGGCGCGGAGAGACCGAGGAAGATGTCGGCGCCGCCAAGCACGTCGTGCAGGGTGCCGGCGTTGGTGTCGCGGGCGTAGCGGGCCATGTTGGGCAGCATGCCTGGGCGATCGGTGCGGACCACGCCCGCGATGTCGGTCAGGGTGACGTTCTCCGGGCGCAGTCCCATCGAGACCAGCAGATCGACGCAGGCGAGTGCCGCGGCTCCTGCGCCCGATGTCACCAGGCGCACATCGGACAGTGATTTGCCTTGCAGCACCAGGCCGTTGCGGACCGCCGCCGCGACCGTGATGGCGGTGCCGTGCTGATCGTCGTGGAACACCGGGATGCACATCCGGCGGCGGAGTTCCGCCTCGATGGCGAAGCATTCAGGGGCCTTGATGTCCTCCAGGTTGATGGCGCCGAAGGTGGGTTCGAGGGCCGCAACAACGTCGCAGAAGCGGGTGGGATCTTCGGCGTCCACCTCGATGTCGAACACGTCGATACCGGCGAACTTCTTGAACAGGACAGCCTTCCCTTCCATCACCGGCTTGCCGGCAAGCGCGCCGATGTTTCCGAGGCCAAGCACGGCGGTCCCATTGGAGATCACCGCCACCAGGTTGCCGCGGGCGGTGTAGTCGCGGGCGGTGTCGGGGTCGGCGACGATGGCCTCGCACGCGGCGGCAACGCCGGGGGAGTAGGCGAGCGAAAGATCGCGCTGGGTCGCCATGCGCTTGGTTGGCTCGATCGCCAGCTTTCCTGGCTGCGGCAGCCGGTGGTAATCCAGCGCCGCCTTGCGGAAATCGTCGTCCATCCGCGCACAATGATCGGGAGGCGATTCCATGGCAACGACCGAGGCGCTAGCGGTTCTCCGTCGCGCTGACGCGTTGCATGGGGCGCGGCAACTCGAGGCTGCGGCCGCGGACTATCGGAGGGCGCTGGCGCTGGACGCAGCGCTTTTCGAGGGATGGTACGGGCTTGGGTGCTGTCTGTTGGCATCGGGCGCTCATGGCGCCGCGGCGGAGGCGCTGGGCCACGCGGTGGGCTTGCGGGCCGATGCGGACGGGGCACGTTGCAATCTGGCCGAGGCGCTGTTCCAGCTTGGGCGCGTCGACGAGGCAGTGCGGCACTATGAGTTGGGTGCGGGCAGTCGCAATGCCGAGGTCGCGCAGGTTTCGCTGCATGCGTTGGCTTGCATCGCGCCTGGGGCGATGTCGGTGGACAACGCAGGCGTTCTCGCGCTGCGCCGGCAGTGGGCGGGGACGCAGCGGGTTCGTCCAGTGGTGGCGGCACGTCGGGAGGTCGGGCGCAAGCTGCGGGTTG
>DATJJM010000076.1:0-81741 GCA_035492535.1 Acetobacteraceae bacterium
CAACAAGCTCACCCTCGCCAACGTCGCCAACACCGGCACCGTCAAGAACACCACCACCCTCATCGGCGGCACCGCCGCCGACACCATCACCCTGGCGGCCGCCGCATCCAGTGCCTCCATCGACCTCGGCGCAGGCAGCGATACGCTTGCCCTTGGCAACTTCAACGTCGCCGCGACTGTTGCCAATATCGAGACCATCACCGGCGGGACCGGGAATGACTCGATCACGCTGAGCGGCCCATTGACCACCGCAATGTCAGTGGATCTCGGCGCTGGTTCCAGCAAGCTCACTTTGGCCAATGCCAGCAATACCGGCGCCGTAAGCAACGTGCAGACGCTGGTTGGAGGCACCGGCACGGACAACGTGACCCTGGGTACATCGATTATCAACGGCAGTGTGGATCTTGCGGCGGGTAGCGACACGCTGCAGCTCGCCAACAATACGAACCGCGTATCCATTGCGAACACGGAGACCGTGCTTGGTGGCACCGGCAACGACGTAATCGTGTTGACCGGCTCGAACGCCGGCCTGGTCGTCGGCGGTGGAGGAATGGACTTCGTTACTGGAAACACGACTGCGGACCAGTTCGTTTTCGACCAGAACAGCGCCGGCAACTACAGCACCGTCCAAAACTTCAGTTCGGCAAAAGGCGACAAGATCGCACTCGATACCACCGGAAGTGCCACCCTCGGCACTGACACTTACGATCTGAACGGTGCTGCCTTAGCCGATGGGACAACGCTGAAGGCGGTTGCCGATGCAGCTTCGCGGCTCGCCGTCCCGGTGCTGAACGGAGGTCATGGGGCCTTCGTTTACCAACAGGATACCGGAGAGCTGTACTATAGCGGCAACGGAAGCTTTGCAGGCGGTGGCACCTTGGTTGGGGTAATCGACAGCAGCAGCGGCGTTGCATGGACCTACAACGCGAACAGCTTCATAACGGTCTAGAGGATGAAGAGGGCTCAGGCTGTCGGGCAATACGCACGCACGCCGGCCCGCAAGGCTTCGAGTGGCACAATCCAGGCTTGGCAGCATGGTCGATCGGCTCTAGCCGAGACGATCTGCCAGGCCGCCCTCCTCCACAACCCGAATGACAGTGTGGCGTCTCGCGCCCGGGCAGACATTGCACATCTATCCGGACGTCCCGACGAAGCGCTGCGGCTATTGGGCCACCTCTCGGAGGCGAATGCGAAAGGCGGCTGCGACATTGACATAGCGACCAGTCCTATGACCCGTCGCGAGGAGGGGGAAGCCGCACTTCGGCGTGCCGCTAAGAGAGACCCGGCGAACGCCGCCACACGCTACAATCTCGGTCGCATTTTGCTGATGCATCGGCATCACGGCGAAGCAGAAGCCCAACTGCGTGCAGCTGTCACGCTACGTCCGGATCACGGTAATGCCTGGCATGACCTGGGGCATGTCCTGCGAGAGCTCGGACGACCCAAGGATGCCCTCGACGCCTATCATAATGCCACCATCCACCTGCCCGATTCGGCACAGGCCCATAGCGATTACGGCACAATGCTGTTCGGCTTCAATCGCCATCAGGAGGCCTACGACGAGCTACGCCGCGCATTGACACTGGATCCGTCAAGCGCGTCGGCACATGGCAATCTGGGCGCATTGTTGTTGCGGACAGGATATGCGATCGCCGCTGAAGCCGAATGTCGAACCGCCATCGCACAGTCGCCGGCGCAATATCGATGGCTCACCAACCTCGGCGTTGCCCTGCGCATGCAATGCCGATATGCGGAAGCGGCAGAATGCGCGCGGAAAGCGCTCGCTCAGAAAGCAGACTATGCCATCGCGCATGGCAATCTTCTGTTCGACCTTACTTACCGACCCGACGTTTCCGCGGCAGCCATCTTTGCCGAATTCCGGAACTGGGACCGCTGCCATGCTCGTCCCCTGACTCCCGCCAAGCCGCGCTTCGCCGTGGATCCCAACCCAGGTCGAAAATTACGTGTCGGCTATGTGTCTGCCGACTTCCGCCAACATGCAGTAGCGCTGTTCGCCGAACCATTGCTGCGCGCCCATGACCGGGCCTTCCTCGAGCTGTATCTCTACTCGGGTGTGGCCGCGGAAGACGATACGACCAGACGGTTTCACGATCTGGCCGACGCGTGGCGCAACACCGTCACCCTGAATGACGGCCAGCTTGCGGAGGTGATCCGCAATGATCGGATCGACGTGCTCGTCGACCTTTCCGGACATTCCGCGTGCAACAGGCTGCTGACATTCGCTCGCAGACCGGCGCCTGTTCAGGTCTCGTATCTGCTGGGTCACGGATATACCACCGGCCTCTCGGAGATGGATGCTTTCCTGGCCGACGATGCCCTCGCGCCACCAGGATCAGAGGCCTTCTTCAGTGAGCAAATCATCCGCTTGCCGCGGATTCCGCTGGTCTACGCGCCGCCCCTGGACATGCCAGCAGTCGAGCCGCTGCCCGCGCTGACCCGGGGCCAGGTCGCCTTTGGTTATTTTGGCAGGACCGAACGGCTCAATGATGATGTCGTCATCGCATGGGCGCGGATCCTGGCGGCCGTGCCGCATGCGAGACTTGTCCTCAATAACCTGCCCTTCCACGAACCTGCATTCCGCGCGCAGTTCCTGGCGCGCTTCGCAAAGCAAGGTATTTCCTCGGATCGACTTGATTTTGTCTATACCGAGCCACAGCAGCGCACCTGGGCCGCGTATGGCGAAATCGACATCGCGCTGGATCCGTTTCCGCATAATGCAGGGACCACGACGATTGAAGCGCTGTGGCAGGGCGTGCCTGTCGTATCGCTGGCAGGTCAGCCCAGTTTCGGCCGGTTTGGCGCCAGTATTCTGCACGCGGTCGGACTGGACGATTGGGTGACAAGCAACACGGACCAATACGTGGCGCGCGCGGTCGCAGCTTCGTCCGACCTTCCGGCCCTGGCACGACTGCGCGAAAGGCTGCGTCCGCAAATGGAACGCTCGCCGCTGCGCGACGCGGCGAGCCTCGCGCGGTCCGTCGAGCAGGCATACCGAATGTTGTGGGATGAATGGCGACTGGGCGACAGCAGAAGGCTGCATCAACTCTACCAAACCGGCGACGCAGCCGGGGCTGTCAAAGTCGCGCACCGAATCCTGGATCGCAATCCGCACAATGGCGACGCGCACCATGTGCTTGGTCTGCTGGCCTATCAGGACAAGCGATTGGCAGACGCGGATCGCCACTTGCAGGCGGCCATCAGTTGCACGCCGCACCAGGCGGACCTGCATGCCAACCGAGCCGCCATCCTGCGCAAACTAGGCTGTCTCGCGGAAGCCGAAGCAGCCGCGCGCACCGCGTTGAAACTGGAACCCAATTCAGTCGGTGCGCTCAACAATCTCGGGAACATTCTGCGCGATGCCGGTCGCTATGACGAAGGCGCTGAGCAATTCAGGGCCGCCGTCCGCCTGGCACCGGATTTCGCCGACGCGTGGGTGAACCTTGCCTGGCTCCTGTCCCTCGCCGGCCGTGCGCAGCAGGCGGAGGACGCAGCGCGTCACGCCATCGCATGTGCCCCTGACAACGCTGATGCATACAACAATCTCGGCCTCGCTCTGATGCGCCAGGGCCGGCTCGCCGACGCCGAAGCAGCGCTGCGCCAGGCATTGGCGCTCCGTCCTGACTTCGCCTTGCCGCACAGCAATATCCTGTTCTGTCTCAACTACCGTCCCGATGCGACGCCGGAAGAGGTGTTTGCCGAATACCAGGAATGGGATCGCCGGCACGCTCTCCCGTTGTGGCCAAAAGACGCCTGCCATGATCTCGACCGCTCGCCCAACCGCAAACTGCGCGTCGGCTATGTCTCGCCCGATTTCCGCCAGCACGCGGTCGCCCTGTTCGCCGAGCCGCTTTTGGCGAACCATGACCGTTCCACCGTCGAGGTGCACTGCTATTCCGAGGTTGCCGCTCCCGACGGCGTCACCGAACGGTTCCGCGCCGTCGCCGACCACTGGCATAACACCGTCGGTCTCAGCGACGCCGATCTCGCCGAACAGATCCGAGCCGATCACATCGACATACTGGTCGACATGGCCGGGCATACCGCCGGCAATCGACTGCTGACATTCGCGCGCAAGCCGGCGCCTATCCAGGTCACCTACCTCCTTGGCCACGGCTACAGTTCCGGGCTTTCGGCAATGGACGCTTTTCTTGCCGACGCACAACTCGCACCACCCGATGCAGACCACCTGTTCAGTGAGCAGGTCATCCGCCTGTCGCGCATACCCCTGTGCTACCAGCCACCGGTTGAAATGCCGGACGTCGGCCCGCTGCCGGCCCGCTCCAGTGGGCAAATCACATTCGGCTATTTCGGCCGGACGGTACGGCTGAATGATGACGTCATCACCGCGTGGGCTCGCATACTCAAGCACGTGCCGAACGCCCGGCTCGTGCTGAACAGCGCTCCGTTCGGGGAGCCTGCCGGGCGCGAACAGATGGCGGCGCGCTTTGCCGCACTTGGCATTCGCGCCGATCGACTGACGCTGACCTGCACCAGTCCGCAACCGGTCACCTGGGCAGCGTATGGCAGTGTCGACATCGCGCTGGATCCGTTTCCGCACAACGCCGGCACCACGACGATCGAAGCCCTGTGGCAAGGCGTGCCGGTGGTGTCATTGGCGGGTCGCCCCACCGTCGGACGATTTGGCGCCGCTATCCTGCACGCGGTGGGCCTCGATGACTGGGTCACGCGAGACGTCGATGCCTATGTCGCGCGTGCCATTGCCGCTGCGGCCGACGTCGACGCTCTGGCGCATTTGCGCGCCACGCTCAGGCAGCGTTTCGCTGCCTCGCCGCTGTGTGACGCAGCCGGCCTGGCGCGGGAATTCGAGTCCGCCTACCGAATCCTGTGGCAGGCGTGGTGCGGCGATGACGATACCGCGCACCTGCGGCGGCTCTATGAGGCAGGAGACACAGGCAAAGCCGGGCGGCTTGCCGAAGCGCTACTGGCGCGCAATCCGGACCACGCCGGCGCGCTTCACATCCTTGGCCTGATACAGTTGAGGGCGGGTGACGCCTGTTCGGCCGCCACCCTCCTGCGGCACGCAGCCGACAACCACCCAGACGCCGCGATCCTGTCGGACCTCGGGGTGGCACTACGGGCGCAGCAGCGTTTCACCGAAGCAGAGGCAACCTGCCGCGAAGCGCTCCATCTCGATCCCGCGTCGGCCAGTGGATTGGGCAACCTCGGCAACATCCTCCTCGACCTGCACCGGCCGCACGAGGCAGAAGCCGAACTGGCCCGAGCGCTGGATGTCACGCCAAACCGCCCCTGGCTGTTGCATAGCCTGGCGCTCGCCCTGCTTGCACAAGGCCGCGTGGATTGCGCCGAGGCCGCGCTGCGGCAGGCACTGGCGGTGGATCCGACGGCGGCAGACGCTCACGAGACGCTGGCCAACCTGCTGTCGCAAAGCGGTCGCCCCGTTGAAAGCGAGGCGCATCATCGAGCCGCGCTGACCGAACCCGCGCAGCGTCATCGCGTGCTCTCGAATCTGGCAGTGGCTCTGCAGGTGCAGGGGAAGCACCAGGAGGCCATCGCGGCCTGCCGCCAGGCACTGACCGTGCGTCCGGATTATGCCACCGCGCACGCGAACCTCCTGTTCGCACTTAACTACGCCGCCGATGTTTCGGCTCACGACGTGTTTGCCGAGTACCGCACATGGGATCGCCAGCACGCCGCGCCAGTGGCTCCTGCCAGGTCGGAATTCCTGCTCGATCGAACTGCCGGACGGCGCCTGCGTATCGGCTACGTATCGGCCGACTTCCGCAACCACGCCGCGGCGTTCTTCGCGGAACCCCTGCTGGCCGCGCATGACCGATCGAACGTCGAGCTGTTCTGCTACGCCGAAGTGGCAGCGGCGGACGCAGTCACCCGGCGCTTCCATGCACGCGCCGATCAGTGGCGCAATATTTCTGGCATGAGTGACGCCGCCGTCGCCGAGTTGATCCGTCAGGACCAGGTCGATGTCCTCGTCGATATGACGGGTCACACCGCAGGCAGCCGGTTGCTCGTCTTCGCCCGGAAGCCAGCGCCCGTGCAGGTTGCCTACCTGCTCGGCCACGGTTACAGCAGCGGTCTTTCGGCGATGGACGTTTTCCTCAGCGACGCCGTGCTCACCCCGCCGCATTCCGAACCGTATTTCAGCGAGCGGATCGTGCGACTGCCTCGCCTGCCGCTGGCCTACGCGCCGCCCGAGGAAATGCCACCGGTCAGCCAACTTCCCGCGCTCACCAACCGGTGGGTCGCGTTCGGCTATTTCGGCCGCCCGGATCGCCTGACCGAGGACGTGGTCGCGACGTGGGCACGCATCCTGGATGCGGTCCCTCGGTCGCGCCTGGTGTTGAACAGCTTCTCATTCCGTGAGCCTGCATTCCGCGGCTTCATGGCGATGCGGTTCGCCGAGCACGGCATTGAGCGCAGACGACTCCAAATGCTCGCAACGGCACCGCAGCCACGCACCTGGGCGGCGTATGGGGCCATCGACATCGCCCTCGACCCATTTCCGCACAATGCCGGCACCACGACGATTGAAGCGTTGTGGCAGGGCGTCCCCGTCATATCGCTGGCTGGGCGCCCCAGTGTCGGTCGCTTTGGTGCCATGATCCTGCATGCTGTCGCGATGGACGACTGGGTCGTCAGCGATATGAACGACTATGTTGCGCGTGCCGCCGCTGCGGCCTGCGATCCTTCCAGGCTCGCGCTGACCCGAGCGGGCCTGCGATCGCGTGTCGCGGCGTCGCCGTTATGCGATCCAGCCGACCTGGCCCGGCAGGTCGAGGCAGTGTACCGCGAAGCCTGGGACGCATGGCGGCAATCATGCTGAGCATTGCCCCTTCCGCGCGTATCTCACCACTCGCTGACATCGAGGATTCGCAGCGCGGCACCCGCATCATCATCGAGGACAATGTCGTCATCGACGCCTTCGTCAAGCTGAAGCCGGCCGGCGGATCAGGCGACGTGGTGATAGGGTCAGGCACGGTGATCAACTCAGGTTGCGTGCTCTACAGCGGCAACGGAATCCGGATCGGGAGCAACGTACTGATAGCCGCCAATTGCACGCTCGCTCCAACCAACCACGCCTTCGCCGACCATCGCCTGATCAGGGAACAGGGCTTCCAGCCCAGCCGCGGCGGTATCGTGATTGGCAGCGACGTCTGGATTGGCGCCAATTGCGTTTTGCTGGACGGAACGGTCATCGGCGACGGCGCGGTGATCGGAGCGGCATCGCTGGTCCGCGGTAATCTACCGCCGTACTGCCTTGCGCACGGCACACCCGCAACCGTGCACGGCTGGCGCGGCAAGCAACGCTAAATTTACCTGCCCCATGTAGAAATAGCGATCGCCACGCAATTGGATGCGCCGGGATCGTGCCGACTGAAAGAAACCAATCATTTACCATATTGGGTGCCGGAGGATTCATCGGCACCGCGGTTGCTGCCAGGTTAAGAAACCGGGGATGCAACGTGCACGCCGTGACACGCGCATCCCTGCCGTACCTTTTCGCGACAGGACGCCGTGTCGGACATGTCATCGATTGCATCGGTATCACCGGCGACTTTCGCATGCGGTTGCTCGACACTGCCGAGGCGCATGTGGGCCTCGTCGCGCGCTGCCTGACCGAGCTGCAATTCGAATCGTTCCTGCTCCTTTCATCCACACGCGTATATGCGAGGACGGCGAATACCTGGGAAGGTGCCGCCATCCCGACACTGCCCACCGACCCGTCCGATCTCTACAACCTGACAAAACTCGCCGGCGAAGCGCTGTGCCTGACGGATCCGCGTCCCGCTGTCCGTGTGGTGCGCCTGTCCAACGTTTACGGAGCCGGCATCCCGGTGGACACATTCCTCGGAGAGGTGCTGGCCGAGGGCATGCGCAGCGGCAGCGTGCTATTCCGCCAGAGCCCAGGGTCCGCCAAGGATTATGTCAGCCTCGACGCGGTGACCCGCCTATTGCCGGCAATCGCCACAGGTGGTTGCGAGCGGCTCTACAATGTCGCTACCGGCCGAAACACGTCGCACGCGGCGATCGCCGAGCGCCTGCAAAGCGTCACCGGCTGGTGCATCAGTTTTGCGACGGACGCGCCAACCCTGTGCAACGCACCGATCGATACAACCCGGATCACGACCGAGTTCGGTGCCATCACCTGCGATCTGCTGGCGGATCTGCCCATGCTCATTCCGCCCGAAGAGGAAGACCAATGCTCACCATCGACGAGTCACTTGGCCGCGTAACCATCCGACATCCGGACGGTTCCTATGAGGAACATGGCCTCGACTCCCCCGAGGCGTTCGAGGCGGTCTCCGCCGCCTGGCTCCGTTGCGGCTGGGACGTGAAGTATGTCTATGGCTTCACCTGGATGGGCCGGCCGGTCATCCAGTTGCCAGAGGACATGATCCGCATCCAGGAAGTGATCTGGCGCGTCCGACCCGACGTGATCGTCGAGACCGGCGTCGCACATGGCGGTTCGCTCGTCTTCTATGCCAGCCTCTTCGAGGCGATGGGCCACGGCCGCGTCATCGGTGTCGATATCGATATCCGCACGCACAACCGCACCGCGATCGAGGCGCATCCGCTATCGTCGCGCATCGACCTGATCCAGGGCAGCTCCACCGCCGCCTGCACACTCGCTGCGGTCCGGCACGACATCGGACCGGAGGAATGTGTCCTGGTGGTGCTCGATTCCAACCACAGTCGCGCGCACGTAGAGGCCGAACTCGACAATTACGCGCCCCTGGTTTCGCCCGGGTCGTATATCGTGGCGTGCGACGGCATCATGGCCCAGATCGCTGGCGCACCACGCACGGCGCCCGACTGGACCTGGAACAATCCGATTGCGGCCGTCGAGGCTTTCCTGTCCCGGAACCCGGACTTTGCGCTGGAAGAGCCGGCATTCCCCTTCAACGAAGGCATGGTACGCCATCGCGTGACGTATTGGCCGAAGAGCTTTCTGCGGCGCGTATCATGAAGGCGGTCATCCTTGCCGGTGGCATGGGCACTCGCATCTCGGAAGAGTCCCATCTGCGCCCGAAGCCCATGATCGAGATCGGAGGCCGTCCGATCCTTTGGCATGTGATGAACATCTACACGGCCTACGGCGTGACGGACTTCGTGATCTGCCTCGGCTATCGCGGCTACATGATCAAGGAATACTTCGCCAACCACGTGCTGCATGAGTCCGACATGACCGTTGACGCACGGTCACGCGAGATCATCTATCACACGAACTATGCCGAACCGTGGCGAGTGACACTTGTCGATACCGGTCTGAACACCATGACCGGCGGACGGCTCAAGCGCGTCGCCCGCTATCTTGATCCAGATGAGTGCTTCTGCATGACCTATGGCGACGGCGTTGCCGACATCGACATCGCCGCGCTGACCGATTTCCACCGGCGACACGGCAAGCTTGCCACCGTCACTGCGGTCGTGCCACCCGGGCGCTACGGTGCGCTGCTGATGGAAGACGACAGCGTCACGCGCTTCAGCGAAAAGCCGCCGGGTGACAATGCGTTGATCAATGGCGGCTTCTTCGTGCTGCATCCCGACGTGCTGGAGCGTATCGGCGGCGATGATACGCCCTGGGAAACGACGCCGCTGGAGAGCCTCGCGCGCGATCGGGAACTGTGCGCTTACCGCCACACCGGCTTTTGGCAGCCGATGGACACGATGCGCGACAAGGCCATGCTGGAGTCACTATGGGACTCTGGCAGGCCCCCCTGGAAGATGTGGAAGGACTGAGCGGGAACGCACGGCCTATTCCGGCGTTGTCCTTGCATCGGCAACGCCCCCGGAGGGGTCATGACGAAGCACATTCTGCTCGGCCTGTTGGCAAGCGTCGCGCTGACATATCCGGCCCTCGCACAGAACCCGCAGCCTGCGCCGCCGCAGGCAACGCAGGCACCGCTCGCGCCGCCAAGCACCTCGCAGCCGCCACCGGAGAAGATCGCACCGCATCAAGGGACGTTCAATCAAGGAACGTTGAGCGATCAGTTATCGGACCAGAAAGGCACGCTCCGTCCGCCGTCAGTTGACCCTGGCATCAACGCGCCGCTGCCGATGCAGGCGCAGGGCTCGATGCCCGTGATCCCTCCGCCGGGAACGCCGGGTGGCAACCAGGGGGTGGTGCCCAAATAGCTCAGTGTTGCGGATCAACCGCAATATAGCGCGCGGGACGCGGCCCATCGCCCCCGCATTGGAAGACGCCGGCGCGGGCCAGCACCGCGCGATCGTCATCGGACAGGCGGGTCACCTCGCGTAGGTGGTCGGTCCAGCTTTCCATCGACCACACTTCCATCCAGCCTTCGGGATGGGCGACGTCCTCATAGAGTTGCCAGAACATGGCGCCTGCACGGCCGCGCACCTTGCGGACTTCTGCCATGGCGGTGAGGAATTCCGGGCGCTGATCCTGCTGCACGCGATAGTGGACGGTCTCCATCACTCTGCCGCGAACACGCCGGAGCAACGGAACCAGTTCGGCCGCAGGCGCTTCCGGCACGGCCGATGTGTCGGCCGCTACCGGGCTTGGCCGCGTGACAGTCAGATCGATCGAGTAGCGCCTTACCAGGGGGATCAGGCATACGCCCAGCGCACCGGCGATCAGCAATGTATTCGACATATCCACCCAGCCACCGAGCCAGCCCCATGCGAAGGAACCGGCGGTGAGCGCACCGTTCTGCGCCAACTGGTAGATGGACAGTGCGCGCGCCCGCACCCAGGGCGGACAGACCAGCTGCGCCGCCGCCTGGATGGTGGCATAGGCGGACGTCCAGCCGATGCCGAACAACAGCATGGCAAACGCGGCCGGCACCCAGTGTCGCGAGAGTCCGAGCAGCAGGATGCCGGCGCACGAGAACAGCGTGCATCCCATGACCGTGGTGCCGCGATCGAGCCTGCCGCGGACCAGCGGCAGGAGCATGCCTGAGGTGACGCCACCGATGCCCATCATCCCCAGGATCAAGCCATACATCCCGGGGCCCAGCCCGAGCCGCTCGCGCACAAGCAGCGGCAGCAGCGCCCATGGGGCAGAAGCCGGGATCGAGAAAGCGATCGTCCGCACCATCGCGAACTGCACCGCCGGCGTGTTGCGCACGAAGCGGACCCCGGCGCGCATGGCCGACAGCAGGTGCTCGCGCGGCAGGCCGGTGAAGCGGCGCCCGCGGCGCCAGGTGACCAGCGCCGCGATCACCGAGACGATGGACACGGCGTAGAGCGAAAAGGCCAGGCTGGAGCCGCCCAGCAGGATCAGGAAACCGGCCAGCGCAGGGCCGACGGCACGGGTGAGGTTGTAGCCGATGCCGTTCAGGGCAATCGCCTGCACAAGATCCTCGCGCGGCACCAGTTCCGGCACGATGGCGCTCCACGCGGGCGCCGTCAGCGCGGAACCGATGCCGATGGCGAAGGTCAGCGACAGCAACAGCATCGCCGTCGTCATGTGGCCAATGGTCAGCAGTGCCAGCGAGATGGCTGCGAGGATGGTCCAGATCTGAGTGGCGATCAGGAACAGTCTGCGATCAACGATATCTGCCAGCGCCCCGCCAGGCAGTGCCAGCAGGAACACCGGCATGATGGTTGCCGCCTGAACCATCGCGACGATGAACGGACGCGGCGCGAGACTGGTCATCAGCCAGCCGGCACCTGTGTTCTGAAGCCATGTCCCGAGCCAGGCCACGACATTGGCCAGCCAGAGAGTGCGGAAGGTGGAGTTGCGGAGCGGGACCAGGGCGGCAGGCAGTCGCATGCGTCACTTATAGCGGGAGCCGGAAGGATTTGGCGCCCTACTTCCCGGTCATCGTGTGCATCGTCAGCGGAATCACAACGCGAATGCGGATGGTTCTGCCGGCAAGCAGCGGGAGTGCCGTCATGCCCCAGTCTGCGCGCACGAAATGCCCCTCTGCCTGGACTTTGTCGGCCATCCACGTCAGCTCCAGGCGGAAGGCACCGGTGACGCCATGCATCGTCAGCGCGCCGCTGACCCCGTCGGCGTCGCAGGTTCCGCTATAGGTCAACGACGGGAACCGCGCGACATCGAGGAATTCCGGGCCCGCAACCATTCCTCGCATCAATTCTTCGGGGACGGAAACGCTGGCGGCGTTGATCGCGAGGTGGACCTCACAGCGCCCACGCCGGTCCGGATCATAGGACAGCCAGCCGCCAAACTCGCGGAAGCTGCCATCCAGCGGGATGACACCGAGCCGGTAGGCGCGAAATTCCACCTCGCTCGATGGTGGCGCGATGGCGATCCGCACATCCTCAGCCCGCGCATGCACCGACAGGCAGGCGGCTGACACGACGGCGAGAATTGCGGCACGCAGCATCCCGGTGACGTAAGAGCATTTGCCGGATCTGCGAGAGGTCCGTCCGTTACCTCGCATTCACCATCGTCGGATAACCTCGCCCGTATCGTGTCCGTCAGATCGCGTCAGGCCACCACTCTCGCGCGGGTCCGAACCTTCGCCTTCTCCGGCATCGAGGCAGTGCCGGTTGAAGTCCAGGTGCAGATCTCGCTTGGCACACCGGCGCTGTTGCTGGTTGGCCTACCTGACAAGGCGGTGGGCGAGGCGCGCGAGCGAATGCGTGCCGCGCTAAGCGCGATGGGGCTGGCACTGCCGCCACGGCGGATTCTGATCAATCTCGCGCCGGCGGATCTGCTGAAAGAAGGCAGCCATTTCGACTTGCCCATCACCCTGGGTGTGCTCGCCGCGATGGACGTCGTGCCGCGCGAAGATCTGTTTGGCTACGCGGCGCTCGGTGAACTGTCACTGGATGGTACGCTGAACCCGGTCGCCGGGGTCTTACCGGCCGCTATCGGTGCCTCGACCCTGGACCTTGGCTTGATCTGCCCGGCCAGCCAGGGCGGCGAGGCTGCCTGGGCCGGACGCATCGAAGTGCTTGCTGCGGCCGACCTGTTGTCGCTGATCAACCATTTCCGCGGCACCCAGGTGCTCACGCCACCCACGACGTCCGGCATCGCCGAGCCGGCACGCGCGCCGGACCTGGCCGACGTGAAGGGCATGGAAACCGCCAAACGGGCCGTCGAGATCGCGGCTGCCGGCGGGCACAATCTGCTGATGATCGGCCCTCCGGGTTCCGGCAAGTCGATGCTGGCGGCTCGACTGCCCGGCTTACTTCCCGACCTGTCACCCGGCGAGGCGCTGGAGGTCAGTATGATCCACAGCGTTGCCGGTATGCTTGAGGAGGGACGGTTGCTGATGCGCCCGCCGTTCCGTGAGCCGCACCATTCCGCCTCGCAGGCGGCGCTCGCCGGTGGCGGCCAGAGAGCCAGGCCGGGAGAGATCAGCCTGGCGCATCGGGGCGTGCTGTTTCTCGACGAACTGCCGGAATTTCCCAAGCAGACGCTGGAAGCACTGCGTCAGCCGATGGAGTCTGGCCGCACCACCGTCGCCCGGGCTTCTGCTCACATCACCTATCCTGCGCGCTTCCAGTTGGTCGCAGCGATGAACCCGTGCCGCTGTGGCTATCTCGGGGATGCCTCACGCGAGTGCGGACGGGCTCCGCGATGTGCCGAGGACTATCAGAACCGGCTCAGCGGTCCGATGCTCGATCGGATCGACCTGACCATCGAGGTCCAGCCGGCCTCCGCGGCCGAATTGGCGCGAGCGCCCGCCGGTGAACCCAGTGCTGCCGTAGCGATGCGCGTCGCGCGGGCCAGGGCGACACAACACGCCCGCTATGGCCAGGACGGTCCAGCGAACAACGCCGAGGCAGACAGCCGCGACGTTGAACTGGCGCCACAGGCGAACGCACTGGCCGAGCAGGCCATGGACAAGCTGCGCCTGTCCCCGCGAGGCTACACCCGCGTGTTGCGGGTTGGGCGCACCATCGCCGATCTGGCCGACTCGAAGATTGTGCAGCGGCCGCACGTTGCCGAGGCATTGGCATTCCGGCATCGCATGCCCGGCCGTAAGTGGTGAGATCAGTTCTCGAGGCGGAAAGCGTCGGTGATGCGGCGGGCACGGCCGACACCATCCACAACGATCAGGTCAAACCTCATTCCGCGCCTGATCCACTCGGGATGCTCAGCCAGCATAATCTCGGCTGCCGCCAGCAGCCTGGCCTGCTGCCTCCGCCCCAGCGCGAACGCCGCATCCGCCAGAGTCGGCCGCGCCTTCACCTCGACGATCGACAGCAAGTCGGGCGTGGCTGCGACGATATCGATCTCGCCCGCCGCCGTGCGCAGACGCTGCGCCAGCACGGTGAATCCGTCGTTCTCCAGGGCATGCCGCGCCACTGCTTCGGCATCGATGCCACGCCGATACGCATTTGCCATCGGCTGATTGTGGCGCGGGCCGGCTAATGCCGAGTGAAATCCCCCCATGGCGTTGGTCGCCCACCGACCCCATGCTACAGCTTGAGTTGATCACCACTTCGTGGGCAGAGCATGAACGAACAGCGTCCCGCCGCCAGCTTGCAGCGATTCTTCGGCGCCCCGCTTGCCGAGACCGATCCCGATATCGCCGAGGTGCTCAGCGCCGAACTGATTCGCCAGCAGGACGGCATCGAACTGATCGCCAGCGAAAACGTCGTTTCGGCCGCGGTGCTTGAAGCCCAGGGATCGGTGCTGACCAACAAGTACGCCGAGGGCTATCCCGGCCGCCGCTACTATGGCGGCTGCGCCCAGGTTGACGTGGCAGAGAACCTGGCGATCGATCGCGCCAAGCGTCTGTTCGGCTGCCAATTCGCCAACGTGCAGCCCCATTCAGGCGCGCAGGCCAACCAGGCGGTCTTCCTGGCCCTGCTGCAACCCGGCGACGCCATCCTGGGCATGAGCCTGGCCGCCGGCGGTCATCTGACGCACGGCGCTGGGCCTAACCTGTCTGGCAAGTGGTTCCGGCCAGTGCAGTACGGCGTGCGGCGCGATGACGGCCTGCTGGACTACGAAGAGCTCGAGCGCCTGGCGCGCACGGAGAAGCCAAAACTCATCATCGCCGGTGGCTCAGCCTATCCGCGCATCATCGATTTCCCGCGCATTCGCCGGATCGCGGACGAAGTGGGCGCCTGGTTCATGGTGGACATGGCGCATTTCGCCGGCCTGGTCGCCGCCGATCTGTTCCCCAGCCCCTTGCCGCACGCCCACGTCACGACCACCACCACGCACAAGACGCTGCGAGGCCCGCGCGGAGGGATGATCCTGTCGAACGACCCGGACATCGGCCGCAAGATCAACAGCGCCGTGTTTCCCGGCCTGCAAGGCGGCCCGCTGATGCACGTCATCGCGGCCAAGGCCGTTGCCTTTGGCGAGGCGCTGCGCCCCGAATTCCGCACCTACCAAAAGGCTGTGGTCGAAAATGCCAAGGTTCTGGCCGAAACGCTGGTCCGGCAGGGCCTCGACATCGTCACCGGCGGTACCGACTGCCACCTGATGCTGGTCGATCTCCGGCCGAAGCACGTCACGGGCAAGGCAGCGGAAGCCAGCCTGGAGCGCGCCCACATCACCGCCAACAAGAACGCCATACCGTTCGATCCGGAGAAGCCGGCGATCACCTCGGGCATCCGCCTCGGTTCGCCCGCCGCCACGTCCCGCGGCTTCGGCGCCGCGGAGTTCCGCGAAGTGGGGCTGATGATCGACGAGGTGCTGGAAGCTCTGGCACGCTCCAACGACGGCTCCAACGCCGCGGCCGAAGCCGCCGTCGGCGCCAGGGTTCAAGAGCTTTGCGCCCGCTTCCCCGTCTATCGCGCGCGGTAGCCCATGCGCTGTCCCTTCTGCGGCCACGAAGACACCCAGGTGAAGGACAGCCGTCCGAGCGAGGACGGCAGCGCCATCCGCCGCCGCCGCTTCTGCGCCCATTGCGGCCAGCGCTTTACCACGATCGAGCGCACCCAGTTGCGCGAACTGATCGTCGTGAAAACCGACAGTCGCCGTGTGCCATTCGACCGCGACAAGCTGGCACGTTCGATCCGTGTCGCGTTGAACAAGCGGCCGGTGCAGGAGGAGCGCATCGAGCGTATCGTCAACGGCATTGTCCGCCAGCTCGAGGCATCGGGTGAAAGCGAGATCTCATCCAAGCAGATTGGCGAGCTGGTGATGGACACACTGAAGGAAGTCGATCCGGTCGCTTATGTGCGCTTTGCCAGCGTCTACAGGAATTTTCGTGAGGCCAAGGATTTCGAGGACTTCATCGGCTCGCTGGGTGAAACCACGTAGTCCGGATCATGTCTGAACCGTCCCGGACCTCCCAGGCAGACGACATCGCACACATGCGGTCGGCTCTGGCGCTGGCGCGCCGCGGTCTCGGCAGCACATGGCCCAATCCCTCTGTCGGCTGCGTCGTGGTGAAAGATGGGCGCGTAGTAGGCCGCGCCGTCACCGCGCCCGGCGGGCGTCCCCATGCTGAACCGCTCGCTCTGGAACTTGCCGGCGTATCGGCTCGTGGAGCCACGGTCTATGTGACGCTCGAGCCGTGCTGCCACTGGGGCCGCACACCGCCCTGCACCGACGCGCTGATCAGCGCTGGCGTGGCGCGAGTGGTGGTTGCCACACGCGATCCCGATCCACGGGTCGATGGCGCCGGTATTGCCAGGCTGCGGGCCGCCGGCATCGCAGTCGATGAAGGCCTGTTGAAAAACTCGGCTGACTCGATGGCGGCCGGCTTCTGGTCCCGTGTCCACGGTGGGCGCCCGCTGGTGACACTGAAGCTGGCGTCAACGCTCGACGGCCGCATCGCGACCCGTGTCGGCGAAAGCCGATGGATCACCGGCGAGCCCGCCCGCCGTGCCGCGCACGCTTTGCGCGGCCGGAGCGATGCCGTGATGGTGGGCGTCGGCACCGTCATGGCCGACGACCCGGAGTTGACCTGTCGGATTCCGGGCTATCGTACTACGCCGCTGGTACGTATCGTTGCCGACAGTCACCTGCGGACGCCGCTGACGAAGAAGCTGATTGCGACAGCATCCGAGAACCCCACCTGGATGCTGATCCGAGACGGCACCGACCGCGAGCGCCGCCATGCCTTCGCCGATCTCGGCATCAGGCTCATCGAGGTCGCGGGGGCGCAGACCGGCGTTGACATTGCCCAGGGGCTCTCCGCCTTGGCCACTGCAGGCCTGACCCGCATCCTGGTGGAAGGCGGTGCCGAGCTTTCTGCATCGCTGTTACGCGCGGACCTCGTGGACCGCATCGCCTGGTTCCATGCCCCGGCAGTGATGGGCGGCGATGCGTGGCCCGCGGTGCAGGCCTTCGGCATCGACCGCCTGGCCGCCATGCCACGCTTCATGCGTGTTGCCGAAACGGCATTGGGGGACGACATGATGACCGAATTCGCCAGAAGGACCGGACAGTGATCATCGCCCTTGCCTCGCCGTCACGGCAGCGCACCTGAATGTTCACCGGCATTGTCACCGCGCTCGGCACCGTTCGCGCCATTACGCCCCTCGGCGCCGGTTCCGATATGCGCCTGACCATCGAGGCTCCCTGGCCCGACATCGCCTCGATCGCCATCGGCGCCTCGATCGGCTGCTCCGGTTGCTGCCTCACCGCCGTCGAAGTCGGCCCTGACCGGTTCGCTGCCGATGCCTCGGCCGAGACCCTGTCCAGGACCACGCTTGGCCGCTGGCAGCCTGGCACACACGTCAATCTGGAACGCTCGCTCTGCCTCGGTGATGAACTCGGCGGCCACCTTGTCTCGGGCCACGTGGATGGCGTCGGCGAAGCGCTCTCGGCCATGCCGGAACACGGCTCCATCCGCTGGACATTCGGTGTTCCCGCGGCCCTCGCCCGCTTCATCGCGGTCAAAGGCAGTATCGCGGTCGATGGCGTGTCGTTGACGGTCAACGAGGTCTCGGAGGATACCTTTGGTGTGAACATCATTCCGCATACCGCTTCGGTGACCAGTTTCGGCTCGCTGCGCCCCGGCGATGCGGTAAACCTCGAGATCGATATGCTGGCCCGCTACGTCGCGCGCCTGGCGGAGTTCAAGTGAATGTCGCAGAACCTGAAGACGGTCGAGCTGTCGCAATATCTCTCCGCCGCCGATGAGCTGATCGAGGAAGCCCGCAACGGGCGCATGTTCATCCTGGTCGATGACGAGGACCGGGAGAACGAGGGCGACCTCATCGTTCCCGCGCAGTTCGCCACCCCGGACGCCATCAACTTCATGGCGCGCCACGCGCGTGGCCTGATCTGCCTAGCGCTGACCCGCCAGCGCGTCGAGCAGCTCGGCCTGCCGCTGATGGCTGCACACAACGGCACCCGGCACCAGACCGCCTTCACCATCTCGATCGAGGCACGCGAGGGCGTCACCACAGGTATCTCCGCCCACGACCGCGCCCGCACCATCGCCGTTGCCATCAATCCCGAGGCCGGCCGCGACGATATCGTCACGCCGGGCCATGTTTTCCCGCTGATGGCCCGCGAAGGCGGCACGCTGGTTCGCGCCGGGCACACCGAGGCCTCGGTGGATATCGCCCGCAAGGCCGGCCTGTACCCCGCGGCGGTGATCTGCGAGATCATGAACGACGACGGCACCATGGCGCGCCTGCCCGACCTGGTGTCCTTCGCGCAGCGGCACAACCTGAAGCTCGGCTCGATCGCCGATCTGATCGCACATCGGCGGCTCACCGAGCGCCTGGTCAAGCGGGTTGCCGAGACCGCGTTCCAGCACGTCGCCGGCGGCGAATGGCGGGCCGTCGTCTATGCCAACACGGTCGAGTACCAGGAGCACCTGGTCCTGGTGAAAGGCGATGTCGGCGGCAACGATCCGGTGATGGTGCGCATGCACGCCGTCGATCTGCTGGATGACATGACCGGCGGTCCGCACTGGATCGGTATCCACAATGCGATGCACATGATCAGCAAGGAAGGCCGTGGTGTCGTGGTGCTGATCCGCGAGCATCGCAAGACCGCGCTCGCCGAACGCGTCGGCCAGCTTGCCGCCGGCGAGCGCCGGCCACAGCCGGAACTGCGCGACTATGGCATTGGCGCACAGATCCTGCTCGATCTCGGCGTGAAGAACATGGTGCTGCTGTCGAACAGCAAGCGCACGATCATCGGCCTCGAGGGCTACGGCCTGAACATCGTGGCGCAGAAGCCGATCCCGAATATCGTCGGCGAGGGTTACTCGGGATGAGCACGGAGGACGCTCCGCTTCCATCCGCGCCGCGCATCGACGGTCCGCCACCTCACCTGCTGGTCGTGCGCGCGCCCTATTACCAAGCGGTGGTCGATGGGCTGACAGAAGGCGCCGCGCGCATCCTGCGCGAAGCGGGCGCGACGTTCGAGCAGATCGATGTCGCCGGCGCCTTTGAACTTCCGCAGGCGATCCGCATCGCGCTGCGGGGCGCCAAACGCTTCGACGGCTTTATTGCCCTCGGCTGCATCATCCGCGGCGAGACCGACCACTACGAATTCATCTGCCGCTCGACGATGGACGGCATGATGCAGGTGGCGCTGCAGTTCGGCATCGCGCTCGGCACGGGCTTATTGACCTGCGACACGCTGGCCCAGGCGGAGGCGCGCTCCGGCAAGGACGGTCACAACAAGGGTGCCGAGGCCGCCGCCGCGGCGCTGCTGCAAATCGGCGTGGCACGGCAGCACGGCGCCGCATGACATGGGACGCTCGCCCCGCAGGCCACGCACCGCATCGCGGCTCGCCGCCGTGCAGGCACTGTTCCAAAGCGAGCAGGCACAGGACAATCCGGAGACGGTAATCGATCAGTTTGTCCGCCATCGCCTGGGCGAAATCCCTGGCTCTGGCGGTTTCGAGGATGGTCGTGTGCCCGATGCGGAAGTCCCGCTGTTCGCGCGCATCGTGCGCGCTGCGGTGGCGCAGCAGGACACCATCGACACCATGCTCGCCAACGCATTGCCCGCCGATTGGCCGCTGGCGCGTATCGATCCGGTGCTGCGCGCGGTGATGCGCGCCGCCGCCGCGGAAATGGCAACGACGGGTGGCGCACCGGCCAAGGTGATCATCAACGAATACCTCGACGTCGCGCGCGGATTTTTCACCGGCGCCGAACCGGGTATGGCGAACGCGGTGCTGGATCGGCTGGCACGCCTGCTGCGGCCGGCGGAGTTCGACGCATAGGAGGACAGGGATGGACGCCTCCGACCTCAAAGTGTTCGAAGCGGTGGCGCGCCACGGCGGCATCAGCCGCGCCGCCAAGGAACTGCATACCGTCCAGTCGAACGTCACGACGCGCATCCGCGCGCTGGAACAGGAGCTGGGCACCGCGCTGTTCGAGCGTCACGCGCGTGGTGTCACCCTGACGCAGGCCGGTCACCGACTGCTGCCGTACACCGCCGAGATCAGGGACGTGCTCGCCAGAGCCCGCCGCGCAGCGACTGACGACGGCACACCGAAAGGGCCTCTGGTCATCGGCACTTTGGAGACAACGGTCGCCCTGCGTCTGCCACGAATCATTGCCGCGTTCGTGTCAGCCTGGCCAGATGTCGACCTGTCGCTGCGCACCGGCACATCGGCCGAATCAGTCCGGCGGGTTCTTGATCGCGAGCTCGACGGCGCGTTCGTCGCCGGACCGCTCGACCATCCCGACATCATCAAGGAGACCGTGTTCAGAGAAGAGCTCGTCATCGTGACGGCTGCTTCGATGACGAGCCTGGATGATCTGGGCCGCGGCGGGGCCCTCAAGATCCTCGTGTTGCGCGTCGGCTGCTCGTATCGCCAGCGGTTGGAAACGCTGCTGGCGTCGCGCGGGATCGCCGACGTGCGGCCGATGGAATTCGGTACGCTCGATGCCATCATTGGCTGCGTCGCTGCCGGGATCGGCATCACGCTGTTGCCACGCGCCGTCGTGGTTGCGGCCTCCCGAGCCGGCGATGTCACGCTGCACGACCTGCCGCGCGACGAGGCGATGGTGGAAACGCTGTTCATCCGTCGCCACGATGCCTTGGTCACCAGCGCAAACGCCGCCTTCCTTGACGCTGTGCGACCGGAATCGGCACTCGTTACGACCATCCCACACAGTATGGCTGCGGCTGCGTATTCTTCGGCAGTGCAATAATATCAGGCGTCGCAGTCCGTTCCATGGCACCGGCGGCCTACCGGTCGGAAGCAGCACGGTGCCCACATTGATTTGTGCGACGTGCCACCTGGTCTGGGTCGGCCCCTCGGTTGCGAGGCGTATATCCGCCCCATATCCACGCTGGGCATTCCGGGGGGTGATCATGTTGCGACTTGTCGTGCTGCTGACGCTGATTGCACTCCCCTCGTCGGCCGCGACACCTACTGACGCGACTGTCGCGTTCTACCATGGCGCCCCCGATCGCGCCGGCAATTACGTCGTCCCGACGCTGACCTGGACTGCGGCAGGCGCGGTGCATCGCGATCAGACGTTCGATGGCGCGATCGACGGACACGTCTACGCTCAGCCACTCTACTGGCATCCGTCCGGCGCACAGGGCGGCTTCATCATCGCCGCCACGGAAAGCAACAACGTTTACGCAATGGACGCGGCGGGCGGCCATGTCGTGTGGCGTACCGCGCTCGGCGCACCGGTGCCACGCGATGCACTGCCCTGCGGCAACATCGATCCGCTCGGCATCACTGGCACGCCCGTGATCGATGGATCCACGAGCACCGTCTATCTCGACGCGATGATCGATCGCGCCGGTAAACCCGAGCATCTGGTCTTCGGGCTGCGGCTGACGGATGGCAGCGTGCGCCCCGGCTTTCCTGTCGATGTGGCCGCCGGTCTTGCCAGGCACGGTATCCGGTTCAACGCCACGGTGCAGAATCAGCGCGGCGCCATGTCGCTGTTGAACGGCCGCATCTTCGTTCCCTTTGGCGGCCATAACGGCGATTGCGGCGACTACCGCGGAGTGGTTGCTGCGATCAGCGTCGATCCTCCACAGCTAGTCGCAGCCTGGGCCACGCGCGCGCCGAAAGGCGGGATCTGGGCGCCTGCCGGGCTCAGCGAAGCAGATGGCTCGCTCTATTTCACCACAGGCAACACCGAGGATGCCCGCGGTTGGCAGGATGGCGAAGGCGTGTTCCGTGTCGGAACGGATCTCGCCCATAGTACCAATGCGCGTGACTATTTCGCGCCATCCAACTGGCAGCAGTTGGACGACTACGATCTTGATCTCAGCGGGGTCACGCCGTTGCCACTGACGATTCCCAAAAGTCCACGACGCCTGATGATCGCGCTTGGCAAGGACGGCAATGCGTATCTGCTCGATCGCAGCAACCTGGGAGGCATCGGCGGCGCGGTTGCCACTCGCCGGGTAGCCGGCAGCGCGATCATTACATCCGCAACGACCTATCCGGCTGCGAATGCTGCCCTGGTGGCCTACCGGGCACGGGATGCGGCGTGTCCGACGGGACGAACTATCAACGGCATCGCTGCCCTGGCGGTGACGCCCGACGCCGGCCTCTCGACGGCCTGGTGCTCGCCGATGAGCGGCGCAGGTGCACCGATCGTCACCACCACCGACGGCACGTCAAATCCAATCGTATGGGCAGTCGGTGCCGAGGGCGATGACCGATTGCACGCCTTCCGCGGCGACACCGGCGAAGAGATCCATATCGGCTCCGGCACGGCAACGCGCATGACCGGCCTGCGCCACTTCGCGACCATTCTGGTTGCCGCCGGGCGCATGTACATCGCCGGCGACAACCGCATCTACGCCTTCGACCTGCCCTGAGAGTGGGTTATTCCGCCGGCCGCCGGTATACTGCCGCGGCGTTCCGATGGAGGAAGCGATGCCATTCGATGAAACTTCGCGCCACCCCGGCCGTCGTCCGTCGCGCAACGTGCTCGGCGGCATCCTTGAAATCTGCTCCAGCCGCCCGATGACGGGTTTCTTCCGTAATGGCTGCTGCGACACCAGCGACGAGGACACCGGCAGCCACACCGTCTGCGCGATGATGACCGCCGAGTTCCTCGCCTTCAGCAAGGCGACCGGCAACGACCTGTCCACGCCACGTCCGGAATTCGGCTTTCCCGGCTTGCAACCCGGCGATCGCTGGTGCCTGTGCGCCCCACGCTGGCAGGAAGCGCTGGAGGCCAACGCCGCGCCCCGGGTCGTATTGCGTGCCACGCAGGAAGGCGCGTTGGATTACTGTGCGCTGGCCGATCTGAAGAAATACGCGGTCGACCTGGCCTGACACGTGTCCTCCGATCTGCCCGCCGAGTTCGCGCTGATCGCGCGGCACTTCCGCCCGCTTGCCGGCCCGGGCGCACTGAACCTGCAGGACGATGCCGCGGTGCTGGCGCCGCCGCCGGGCCGCGAACTGGTGCTCACCTGCGACGCCATGGTCGCGGGGGTCCACTTCCTGCCCGACGACCCGCCTGACCTGATTGGCCGCAAGCTGCTGCGCGTGAACCTGTCCGACCTGGCGGCGAAGGGCGCCACCCCCATAGGCTACCTCATGACTGTCTCCACCCCACGGGATACCCAAGATGCCTGGTACGCCGCTTTCGCGGCCGGCCTGCACCAGGACCAGCAGGAATATGGCGTCACCCTGCTTGGCGGCGACACAACGTCCACACCCGGTCCGATCTCGCTTTCGCTCACCATCCTGGGCCATGTCGCCCCTGGGCAGGCGGTTCATCGCGTGGGCGCCCGACCCGGCGACGGGATCTTCGTCACCGGCACGATTGGCGACGGCGCGCTCGGCCTTGCCGTTGCGCGGGGACGCCTGCTCGATCCCACTGGCTTCCTGCTCTCCCGATACCGCCTGCCGCAGCCACGCATCGGCGTCGCCATCGCCGGCGTTGCCTCGGCCGGTATGGATATCTCCGACGGGCTGGTGCAGGACCTCGGCCATATCTGCCGCGCCAGCGACGTCATCGCCGAGATCGATGCTGCCAACGTTCCGCTCTCCCCGCAGGCACGCGCGGCCGGGCCAGACTGGCTGCCAACCTGCCTCACCGGCGGCGATGACTACGAGTTGCTGCTCGCCATCCCGCCCGGCCGCGAGGCCGGCATACCAGTCACGCGTATCGGCGCCTTCCGAGCCGGCCCTCCGGAGGTCATTGTGCGCGGCCTCGACGGCAAGCCCATGAACCTCGCCCGTGGCGGCTGGAGCCATTTCTGAATGAACCGCAACGTCTGGCTTCTGTTCTGCTGTCAGGCGCTGATGAATGCCGTGATGTCCGGCCAGACCGTGATGAGTGCCCTGATCGGCCACGCCCTCGCGGTGGACAAGGCACTGAACACCCTGCCGATGGCCATCCAGATGACCGCGACGATGACCGCTTCGATCCCGGCCGGCATCGTCTTCGCCCGCCTCGGCCGCAAGCCTGGGTTCTGGCTCGGCTGCATCGGCTCGCTGCTCGGCAGCCTCACCTTCGCCCTCGGAGTCTGGCGCGGCAATTTCGAGATCTACTGCGTCGGCGCCGTGTTCGCCGGCCTCGGCTTCGGCATCTCGCAGCATCTCCGCTTCGCCGCCGCAGAGGTCGCCGCGACCGAGGCTCGAGCCCGCGCCATCGCGCTGGTCATGGCCGGCGGTGTCCTCGCTGCCATCATCGGTCCAGAGATCGTCAAGCGCACCAACATGATACTGCCGCCGCTGATGTTCCTGGGAACCTACCTGTGCATCACCATCCTGCCGCTGATCAGCGCCGCCCTGTTGCTGTTCATCCAGCTTCCGCCTGCCACGCGGCAACTCAGTGCGCCGGTGCCGTTCCGCACCATCATCGCCCGCCCGAGCTTCCTGACTGCCGTGGTGTCCAGCACGGTCGGCTACGGCACGATGAACCTGGTGATGGCATCGACGCCGCTTCAGATGCTGTTCTGCGGCTTCGGCGTGAATTCGAGTGCCGACGTGATCCGCGCCCACTCCATCGCGATGTTCCTGCCCGGCTTCATCACGGGCCGCCTGATCAACCGGTTCGGCGTCCACCCGATCATCTGTGCCGGCGCGATCGCAACGTTGCTCTGCGTCGCCACGAACCTGAGCTTTCCGCCGGTGATCCCGACCTTCATGGCCGCACTGATGCTGCTCGGCCTCGGCTGGAATTTCATGTTCGTCGGGGGCACGACACTGCTCGCGACCGCCCATGACGCGCATGAGCGCGTCCGCGTTCAGGCCACCAACGACTTCATTGTGTTCGGCACGGTCGCATGCACCGCGTTTGCCTCAGGCGCGGTGGAGGCGACCGGCGGCTGGGCAGCTCTCAACCTTGTCGTCATTCCGCCGACGGTAATCGCGACCGCGCTGGTGATCTGGCATTGGATGATCCGCACACGCCTCGCGCCCGCAGCGGCTCAATAAGCCGGTGCCGGTGCGCCGCCAGCCGGACCCGTCTGCGTCTGGCTCTGACCAATAGCATTGAACCGGCCGATATTACCGAACAACTGTTGCAAAAAGGTCGCCTCGGTGCCAGGCGACGGCGTCGTGCGCGCCACGACGGATACCGGAATCGAATCGTCCTGGCCCACCCGTTGCACGCCCTGCAAGACGCCCTGTCCGTTGAAACTCACGACGACGACGTTCTGGTCCAGCACTCCCAGCACCTGGCCGACCCGCGGCCGGGTGATCTCGCTGATGTAGAGCCATGTGTTGTCGTCGAACGTGCCCGTGGCCGTCGGCGAGCCGAGCAACGAGGTCACATCCGCCTTGGTCGAGGTACCCGGCACCAGTTCCTTCAGCGCGTCCGGATCAACCTTGTTCCCGCGGACCTGCGGGGTCGCCTCAAAAAAGCTGCACGCGCCGAGCAGCAGGCAACCGAGGAACAGGAAGCAGAGAAGACGACAGCGCAACAAGAGGGAATCCTTGGCCATTGGACCGGTGCGCCCGGCACGCTATCTCGGTGTCACGCTGATAACGGCGTGTCAATCGGGAAGGACGCGAGCTGTGTTGGGCCTGACAAACCGGCGCCGGTACGAGACCGGACGCGCCGGCAATCTCCTGTATGGCGCCGCCGTCGCCGCGGCGCGGGAACCATTCCTCTACACCGCGCTGAGCGTTCCGGACACGCTGGACGGCCGCTTCGACCTGGTCGCCTTGCACGCGTTCCTGCTGGTCCACCGCTTGCGCGACCAGACCGATCTGGCACAGGCCGTCTTCGATGCCATGTTTGTCGACATGGACAACAATCTGCGTGAGATCGGCGTCGGCGACCTCAGCGTTGGAAAGCGGGTTCGCGCGATGTGGGAGGCGTTTCACGGCCGCTCTAAGACCTACGAGACCGCGCTCGAAGCAAACGACCCGGATGCGCTCGCCGCCGCCCTCGCCCGCAACGTCTGGCGCGGCAACGCCCCTCCTGGCGCCGCTACAGCACTGGCCGGGCGGGTCCTGGCACAGGCAGCTCACCTCAAGGACCAGCCACTCTCCGCCTTCACGCTGGGCCAGGCCCGGTTCCTCGCCCCATGACCCCTGAACTGCATCGGCCGACTGCGGTTGACCGCATCGGCTCGGGGGGCCTCGACGTCACCGTGGAGGCCACGGCCGATGAGCTTGCCGCCGTGGCTCGCCGGATGGGTCTGCCTGCCGTGCTGTCACTCACCTGCGGGTTTCACCTGCACCGTGACGCCGCCCACCGGCTGGTCGCTCACGGCCAACTCCACGCCGAGGTGGTGCAGACCTGCGTCGTTTCGCTCGAGGACTTCCCCGCCAGTGTGGACGAGCGGTTCACCGTGCTCTTCGTCCCCGTTGGCGAGGAAAGCGAGGACGACGATCCCGCCACGCCTGACGAAATCAGCTACGAGAACGGTGTGATCGACCTGGGCGAGGCCGCCGCCGAACAGCTTGCGCTTGCGCTCGATCCCTACCCTCGAGCGCCCGGCGCCGAACTGCCAGACTCCGCGAATAATCCGGAGGATCACCAGTTCGCTGCACTGGCCGCGCTGAAGCGTCTGCAATAACCGGCGGGCCGGCCCTCTCCGCGCATGTTCGTGACAGTGTGAACCTCAGAACCCGGCGGTAACGCCGAACAGCACGCGCCGCTCGACCAGCGGGCCTGCGGTCTGCAGCAGACGCGAGGCGTTGAATTGCTGCGCCGCGACCTGAACCGTGAAGTTGTCGGTCAGCCGGTAAGCAGCGCGTGCGTTCAGCGAGAGATAATTGCGGACCTCGACCGGCTCCAACAGAAACGGATTGTTGAGCGACGCCCGGAAGTCCTGATAGCTCGACTGCCAGCGGCCCATCAGGTCCAGCTCCCAGCGATCGCGTGTATAGCCGATCCCGGCAATGCCGACGCTGCGCGGCGTGCTGTTCGCGTAATTGATAGCACTGGTGATCAGGCCGCCTCGGTTCAGCACCGTGTTGTCTGTCGTCGCCACGTACGCGTAGCTCACGTTCCAGCGGAAGCCGCTGTCCGAGTGGCCTTTGATGCCGATCTGGGCTCCCGCGGCATTGCTGCTGCCGACGTTGCTCGTGAGCAGAAGCGGCAGCCCCGTCGGACCAATGACGGGCGGCACGGCGAAGGGCTGGCTGATCAGATCACGATTACGCTGCGCGAAGACCGCGACGCGCAGTCCAGAATCAATCGCGGGAAGCGCGCGGTCGTAGTCGAGTTCGATATTGTCCACAGTGGAGGGGTGCACGTCGGGACTGCCAGCGACCACGACCGGTCCAACTGCACCGAACGGGATCTGCACACCGAAATCAAACAGGCTGGGCACCTGTACTCCGCGCGCGATCATGAAGCGAACGGTGTCCTCAGGTGTGAGCGCCACCACGAGCCCGGAATTGAAACTTGGTACGGCGAAACTTGTGCTGTTGTAGTCGGCGACGGTGAAGCCGGTACCGGCAGCCAGGTTGCCCGAATAGCGCAGTTGCAGTTCGTCCACCCGCACAGCATTGGTCAATGCCACACTGGGTGTGATCTGCCAGTTCCACATCAAGCTGCCGGCAAACACCTGATATCCGATCGTGCCACCGATGAAGCCAGGCGATGTCTCGGCATTGTTGCGATACTCGAAGCCGATACGGACGACATGATCGGCGCCCAGCTTCAACAGGTCGTTCGCCTGCACGATATAGACGCTTTCGTTGACCCAGTTTGGGAACCCCTTCACTGCGCTGCTGTCGATCGAGAGCTCCTGGCCATTGCGGTAGGCACTGAAGTTGAGCAATCCGATCGCCGTATCGGCACTCAACCCGGCGCGGATCGAGTTGGCCCTGGTCATATTGGTTTCGAAGCTCGCGGCGAAGGTCTCTTCGGCGAAGCGGCTGTCGCTCATGCTGCCGTCGATATACGCTTGCACGCCTGGCGCTATTTGCAATCTGCCGTCGACATTGAAGGCGCCGACCAGTGGATTCTGTCGATTGGCGGCATCGATCGCGGATAAGTTGGCGGGCCCGTAGTCCCGCGCCTGGTATCCGCCGACCGAGACTCGCAGGCCGGCGCGATCGTCGATCTGGCCGGTTGCAACGGCCGAGCCACCCCAATAGTGCTGCGTCCCACCCAGCAGCGTCGCGGTGTTGATCCGGTCATGCAACGGGTCGTAGGTGATGATGTTGATCACCCCGCTGACCGCGTTGAATCCATACAGCGCGGAATTCGGCCCTTCGATCACTTCGATCTGACGGATCTCGGCGAGTTGCACCGGAACGGTTGGCCAGAACACGCGGCCGTAATCGTCCGAATAGACCTGCCTTCCGTTCACCAACACCAAAAGGCGCGGATTATAGGCTGCGTTGTAGCCGCGGATGCCAACCTCCTCGTCCGCGATTCCGTAGCGCCGTACGTCGACGCCGGCGACGTATTGCAGGACATCCGGGATCGTGGTCGCGCCGGTGCGGCGGATATCGTCCTGAGTGACGATTGTCATGTTCACCGGCGCCTCGCTCGCACGCTGCGGTTGGCCCGTGGCGGATGTCGTGACCGGTTCGTGGAACACCTGCTCGAGCGTTCCGTAATCAAGCTGCTGTGCGCGAGGGCTGGCCGATAACGCCGCCACCACGACAATCGTGAGGCACTGAGCCAGACATGAGAGCCAGCATTTCATTGTTCGCGCACCATCATTCGAAATGCCGTGGCAAAGGTGATGCCGGCGCGCTGCGCGACGCGGCTGTTCAGGAAGATGTCCACCCGCCCGGCAGAGTTGATGGCCACGGTGCAGAGACCGCGTTGCACCGCGGGCCGATCTGCGGTGACACAGAGCGCGTGCCGGGCATCCACGGACTGAGCCACGGCCTCGCCATTGGCGTTCGCCGCGATGATAGCGAGGCCAAAATCGGTCGAACCAAGCACGGCGGCATCGACCAGCTTTGGAGTGAGGGTTGCGCCTCCGATCGGCAGGCCGTTCCCGAGCGCTGTCATGATGGCCACGGCATCCTGCCGGGACGCATCGTCAGTGGCGCTATAGACGACAGCAAGCGTGCCGGCCGGCCGCGGTTGGACGAATGTCAGCGCGCTGCCGAGAACCTGCAAGTCCTGCGATGAGAGCGATGGCGGCGCGGCACCTGCCGGTCGGGTGGCCACCAGCAGAGCAGCGATGAAGCCCCCGCAGCACACGCCGCGGCACATGAGTTTCCAGGCCGACATCGACCGACAGCACGCCCTCGGAACTACAGGTTCCGTGGTAGCAGCAGTGAATTAGGAATCGATGAACTGAGCCGCCATACAAACGAATTGACGGTAGCACTTCATTTACGCCGGCCGCCTATAACGGATGCCGATTGAGCGGACCTGAATGGATGCTCTCGCCGGGTTCATTCCTGGGTGACGGCACTGCACAGCTTGTCGTCGCCATAATGGTGAGCCTGGCAGGCAGCGGCCTAGCCACATGGAGCATGTCGGCAACGGCAGGCAACTTGCGGTGCACGGTGTCGCGCGTTGCACTGTCCGCGATGCTGCTGGCGGGCACGGCGTGGCTGGTGTTCGATTTCGCGCTGCGTTGGCGCTTCCCCAGTTTCGAGCCAGAGATTCCCTGGCCTGCCATGCTGCAGTCCTGGGCGATCGTCGGCGTCGGTGCCCTCTTATGCGTGCTGATCGTTCGCACTGGCAGGCCCAGTGTGCGCAACCTCGCCTTGTCCGGTTCGATCCTGTCCTCCGCGGTTTCATGCATGGTTTTCGCCAGCATGAGCGGTCTCGCCGCACCTTCGGCGCTGGCCTACGATCTGAGTCTGGTCGTCGCAGCGATGGCAGTATGCAGCGCACTGGCCGCCACGGGATTGTGGCTGTTGCACTGTTCGCGGCGTCTTCAGTTTTTGAGCGGGCTGTTGCTGGGAACCGCATTCCCGCTGCTGACCATCCTGTCGCTCATGTCGGTTCTGCCTTTCTCGGAATGGCAGGCGGCAGCCGCGACGCCCGGGGCCATGGCATTTCGACCTGTCATCGTGGTGTTCCTGTCCGAACTCGGCGTGAGCGTCGCGCTGGGTCTGTTGGGAACCGGAGTCGACCATCGGATCGCGACACAGTTTACGCGCGAGAACGAACGACTCAGACAGCTCAGCGAGAGCACGTTCGAGGCCTTGGTGATCCACCGCAACGGAACAGTGCTGGATGCCAACGGCGCATTCTGCTCGCTGGTCGGACGCTCCCTGTCGGAGATTCAAGGCGAACCGGTTGTTCGCTTCGTACCGGCGGCTGAGCAATTGTCCCTCGTTTCGCCTGTCACCGGCAGGCCCGAGCCGCTGGAGATTGAAATCGCCGGTGCCGATGACACGCCGCTTCCGGTCGAATTGCTGTCGCGCGACATACCATACGCGGGAGGTGTCGCCCGCGTCACCGCGCTGCGGGACATCCGCGAACGCCGTGCCGCCGAACAGCGCATCCGGTACCTCGCTCAACATGATCTGTTGACCGGGCTGCCCAACCGCGCCCACTTCAATGAGGTGATGACGCGTCAACTGGCACTGTCGAAGCGCGACGGGGTACCGCTGGCGGTGTTCTGTATCGATCTCGACCGGTTCAAGCACGTCAACGACACTCTTGGACACGCCGCCGGTGATCTGCTGCTGAAGCAGGTGGCCGACCGCATCACCGGCATGATCCGTGAGAGCGACACGCTGGCACGCATCGGCGGTGACGAGTTCGTCCTGCTGCAGACGGGAGCAGCGCAACCCGAGGGGGCCGCCCAGTTGGCACAACGGCTGATCGACCAGCTGACCGAGCCATTCGATCTCAATGGAAGCAGCGCGACGGTCGGTGCCAGCGTCGGGGTCGCCCTGGCGCCGCAGGATGCGGACAAGGCCGACGAACTGGTCAGCTATGCCGATATTGCGCTGTATCGCGCCAAGGCGAACGGCCGCGGCGCATTCTGCTTCTTCAAGGCCGGTATGGACACGCTGTTGCGCGAGCGCCGTGAACTCGAGCAGAGCATGGCGCGCGCGATCAGCGCCGGTGATTTTGTTTTAGATTTTCAGCCGCTGTTTTCCGGCGAGTCGTCTGACAAGCTGATCGGGTTCGAGGCACTCCTGCGCTGGCCCGATCCGGCGCGCGGCATGATGCTTCCCTCCGAGTTCATTCCGCTCGCCGAGGAATCTGCCTTGATCGTTCCGCTTGGGGCCTGGGTGTTGCAGACGGCGTGCTGCGAAGCCATGACCTGGCCGGAACCGTGGCGTGTCGCGGTCAATGTCTCGCCGCGGCAGTTCGCCATCGGCGATCTCGTTTCCACCGTGAGTGAGGTTCTGGACAGGAGCGGTCTTGATCCCGCGCGCCTGGAGATCGAGATCACCGAGACGTTGCTGATCACAGACAGCGAGGCCGCATTGCGCACGCTGCAGGGTCTGAAACGGCTCGGCGTGCGGATCGTGCTCGACGATTTCGGCACCGGCTATTCGAGCCTTTCCTATCTACAGCGTTTCCCGTTCGACAAGGTCAAGATCGATCGGTCATTCGTCACCGGCCTCGTGACCAACGGCAACGCACGAGCCATCGTCAATGCAATCCTGGCGATGAGCCATCAATTGAATCTCGAAGTCACGGCCGAAGGTGTGGAGCAGGAGGCGCAGCTGGCGATCCTGCACGCCAGCCACTGCGACCAGATCCAGGGTTTCCTGCTGGCCAAGCCGATTCCGCAGCGTGAGTTATCGCGGTTCATCGAGTACCGCGGCAATGCCGGTCGAGACTGCGTCGGGGAAGCCGTTCTTTCCCATTGACCATCGCAGGCGGCTTCGCACCGTCGCACCATGAAGCGGACCAAGGCCCCGGCGGCGGTTCAAGGGCGGAAGAGTTACCTTGCCTGCGCGCTGGCCTCGCTGCGCGTGGCGCCGGCCCGCGCTGCCAGCGCCGCCGCCATGAACTCGTCCAGATCACCGTCCAGCACCGCGTCCGGATTTCCCTTTTCCACCCCGGTCCGCAGATCCTTCACCAACTGATACGGCGCCAGCACATAATTGCGGATCTGGTGGCCCCAGCCGATCTCCGTCTTGGCGTTCTCCACCGCCGCCGCGGCCGCCTCGCGCTTCTGGAGCTCTGCCTCGTAGAGCCGCGCCTTCAGCATCGCCATCGCGGTCGCACGATTGCGGTGCTGGCTGCGATCGGTCTGGCACGCCACGATGATGCCGCTCGGAACATGCGTGATGCGGATTGCGCTTTCCGTTTTGTTGACGTGCTGGCCGCCCGCGCCTGATGCCCGATAGGTATCGACTTTCAGATCGCTCTCGTTGATCTCGATGTCGATGTTGTCGTCGACCACCGGATACACCCACACGCTGGCAAAGCTGGTGTGCCGCCGCGCGGCGGAATCGAACGGGCTGATCCGCACCAGGCGATGCACGCCCGCTTCGGTCTTCAGCCAGCCATAGGCGTTCGGGCCGTTGACGCGCAGCGTCGCCGACTTGATGCCGGCCTGCTCGCCCTCGCTCTCCTCCAGCCATTCAACCTTGTAGTCGTGCTGCTCGGCCCAGCGCGCATACATGCGCTCCAGCATCTCGGCCCAGTCCTGCGCCTCGGTGCCTCCGGTGCCGGCGTTGATCTCCACATAGGCGTCGTTGGCGTCAGCCTCACCCGACAGCAGGCTTTCGATCTCGCGCCGCTTCGCCTCATCGGCCAGAGTGCGGAGCACCGTCAGGCCTTCCTCGGCCATAGCCGCGTCGCCCTCGGCCTCGGCAAGCCCTATCAGTTCCAGCGTGTCCGCAACCTCGCGTTCCAGCTTGCTTACACCCTCCATCTGGCCGGCAAGCTGGTTGCGCTCGCGCATCACTTTCTGCGCGGCGGCAGCATCATTCCAGAGGTTTGGATCCTCGGCGCGCGCGTTCAGTTCGGCGAGGCGGCCTTCGGCGACATCCCAGTCAAAGATGCCTCCTCAGCAGCGCGACCGACTGCTTGATCTGTTCGTTCAGGGCATCTGATTCGGCTGCCATAGCGCGCCTAATATAGTCCGCCCAGGCCCGTGTCACTCCCGCCGCCACCAGTCCCTGTCGGCTGAGCTGATTGATTGGCAGAGGTCGAGGTTGCACCGGCGTTATCCATGGGCGTGGCGCTGATCAAGGCGCTACCGATCGGCCGCGAGGCCCCCGGCACCTGGTCAGGCTTGAACGCATCCGTGACCACGCCAGAACCGGAGTCCCACTGCGCCATCGTCACACCTGGCGGCATCTGGAATTGCAATACCGGCCGGTTCTTCAGAGCCACCGCCATGAAGTCATGCCAGATCGGTCCTGCCACCGCAGCACCGGTCTGGTTGTTGCCGAGCGATTGCGGTTGGTCGTACCCGACCCACACCGTCGTCACCAGATCGGGCGTGAAGCCCGAGAACCAGGCGTCAGTGAAATCTTGCGTGGTGCCTGTCTTGCCGGCGATCGGATGCCCCAGCCCAGCCACCACCGGCGCGCCGGTGCCCCGAGTGGTGACGCCCTGCATCATCGTCACCAGCTGGAAATCACTCGCAGGATCGGCGATCTGCGGGCGCTGATCGATCAACTGAGGCGGCTGCCCGCTATCGCTGCACTCGGTGCACTGGATGGCACTTGGCCGCCAGACAACATGGCCGTCCGGATCCTGCACGCTGTCGATGAATGTCGGTTCGACCAACCGCCCGCCTTCGTCGATCGAGGCGTAAGCGCCGGCCTCTCGCAACACGGTGGTCTGCACCGCGCCGAGGGCAGCCGGCAACACGCGAGGCATATTTTCCACTTCGTGGAATGCGATCGCCGTCTGGGCAATCGGTTCCATACCAATGGTCTGTGCTACCCGCAGCGTCACCAGGTTGAGCGACTTCTCCAACGCAATCCGCAGCGGCGTTGGTCCACCGAACTCCATTTCGAAATTGTTCGGGCGCCACCGGCCGTCAGCCGTGTCCATGACAATCGGGGCATCGAGGAACCGCTGGCTCGGCGGAACCCCCTTCTCCAGCGCTGTCAGGTAAACGAACGGCTTGAAGCTCGAGCCTGGTTGACGCTGCGCCTGCGTCGCCCGGTTGAACTGGCTGCCCTCAAAGCTCCAGCCGCCAACCATCGCCAGCACCCGGCCGGTGGTGGGATCGAGGGACACGAGTGCACCCTGCACCTGCGGGATCTGCCGCAGCGCCAATTGCATCGGCGCGCCCGGCGCGGGTTTCGGACCCTTCGCCACGACGGTGGCCGCGACAGGCTCCACCATCACAACATCACCCGGCTGCACCACGTCACCCATCTTACGCGGCACGGCGCCCAGCTTGCCGTCCTTCATGGGCCGTGCCCATGCGATCTCCGAGAGCGGCATCGTGGCGATATGTTGCTGTGCCGGCGCGCCAGCGGGCCCGGCGGCCGGATCCAGCCACGCTGCCCGTGCCTGCCCGTCCGTCTCATCGAGCACCACGGCAAGCCGCCAATCCGGCAGCATTCCTGGCGGGGCCGTGACCTGTGCCAGTGCGGCCGGCCAGTTTTTCGCCAAGCCAGGGTCGGCATCGATATGTGACACAGGGCCACGCCAACCGCCAAGCTTGCGATCATAGGCCATCAGCCCGTCTCGCACCGACTTCTCCGCGGCAGCCTGCAAGGCAGGATCGAGGCTCGTGCGGACCATCAGCCCGCCCTCAGTCGTGACGTCCGCACCAAAACGGGCAATCAGCTCGCGCCGCACCTCCTCGACGTACCAATTGGCCCCAGGGATCGGCGGAGGCCGACGGAACTCGGCGGGCACAATCAGCTCGGCCTGCGCCTTGGTGGCCAACTCCCTGGTGATGACGTGGTCCTCTGCCATCCGGTCGAGCACCCAGTCGCGCCGGCTTTTGGCCGCGTCCGGGAACTTGAACGGATTGTAATTGTTGGGCGCTTTCGGCAGCGCGGCCAGGAACGCGGCTTCCGACAGGGTCAGCTTGTCCAGCGGCTTGTTGAAATATGATTGCGCCGCCGCAGCGACACCATACGCGCCCATCCCCAGGTAGATCTCATTCAGATACAGTTCGAGGATGCGCTGCTTGGTCAGCGCCTTCTCGATGCGCATCGCCAGAATTGCCTCACGCGCCTTGCGGGACAGCGTCACCTCACTGTCCAGCAGCATGTTCTTGGCGACCTGCTGAGTGATGGTCGATGCGCCGATCGGCCGACGCCCCTGGCGCATATGCGACAGGTCGAACAGTCCGGCTCGCGCGATCGCCAGTGGATCGACACCGGGGTGGGTCCAGAAATTCTGGTCCTCTGCCGAGACAAATGCCTGCTTGACCACTTCGGGAATAGCCGAAATGGGCACGAAGATGCGCCGCTCAGTCGCCAGTTCGGCCATCAGACGTGCGTCGCCGGCGTAGACGCGGCTCATGACCGGCGGCCGATAGTTCCGCAGCCCGTCGACATCGGGCAGGTTCGCGCTGAAACGCTGATACAGAACGTAGGTGGTTACGCCTCCCACACCTCCCAGCAGCACGACGACGCCGAGCACCGCGCCCATGAACCCGCGCGCAACGCGGTGGATCATGCCACGCCGCCGCTTGCGCGGTGGCTGTGTGGGCTGCCGCCTGCGTTTCCGGTCATCGGGGGAGGGGGGCGCCAGCTTGTCACCGGCAGAGAGAGGGCCACTCATGTGCCAGCCATATGCGACGTTTTTCATGGCGCCACCAGCGTCCAAAACGCTAGTCGGATATCCCTTCCACGTGATGCAGTTCGGCAACATGGGCCGTGGCGGCAAAATACGCGTCCACCGCTCGCTTCATCGCATCGGCGACCATCGCGCGATGCTGCGGCCGGCGCAGCTGCGCCTCATCGGCCGGATTGGACATGAACCCCATCTCGACCAGGACGCTGGGAATGTCCGCCGCTTTCAGCACAACGAAGCCGGCGTGCCGCTCGGGGTTTGGCAGCATCGGCATATCGCGGTCCAGACTGCCCACCAAACTCCGCGCTAACCGCCCCGAGCCAGCACGCGTTTCCTGCCGCACAAGGCTGGCAAGGATATGTGCCACTTCAGGCGGCGCATTGTGCCACTCTGGCCCGGCAAACCGGTCTGCGCTGTTTTCGCGTTCGGCAAGTGCTGCGGTTTGCGCATCCGACGCGTGGTTGGACAATGTATAGACGCTGGCACCGCGCACCCCGCGGTCGGCGATTGCATCGGCATGCATCGAGACGAACAGCACCGCACGGCGCTCCTGCGCCTTTGCCACCCGCTCTTCCAGCGGAATGAAGACATCGCGTGCGCGCGTAAGCTCCACCCGATATTGGCCCGTTGCCTCCAACTGCCGCCGCAACTCAAACGCCGTAGCCAGCGCAACCTGCTTTTCGTAGGTGCCGGACACACCGATCGCGCCCGGATCCTTTCCGCCATGCCCGGGATCCAGCATCACAACAGGCAGTGGTGCTTTCCCCGCCGGGCGTGGCGGTGCTGTCCGCCGCGCCGGCGCCGCCTGCCCCGTTCGCAACCAGCCAGGCAACAGGAACGTGGCGACAATGCCAGACCCGGACCCGAGGCGGCCGAGCAAAAGGCGGCGCGAGATCGGCGAACCAGTCGACATTCGCGCTTCTTTAACACGCTGGATGCAGAATTGCACCTTCTCCGTTGATTAAGCCTAATTAATGGTTAACCCAACCTTTGCTTGCGGAGCGGACCGGTTTGCTTCATGGTCTGCCTGCTCCGGTGACGCACCCACGGCAAGGCGGGTCAACCCGCTCCTGGGCACGGAACCCGGCGGAGGCGACGGCTCTCGTGCCCATCGAACAAGCGGTTCGACGGTATGGGGTCCGGGGAGGGTCCGAGTCCGCCGCTGCCGCGTCATCGCCCGCGCCGCGCTTCCAGCGCGCCGGGTTCGGCTGCCGCGATCGGGCTGACAGGCAGTTTTCGTCACACCGAGGCCAGATCGGCCCGGAAGCCAAGGAACAGATTTCGTCGGAATCATGTTGTTTGTCCGACCAGCCCTAACCGATCGCGCATTCATCCCCACTTTACTGTGCGGGATGACAAGCAGTCGTAACGTTCGGCCGGACAAGCATCCGATCCTTGAGCGGACGGGCCATCCCCTTCCCACACGCCTATTCCACCGCCCGCCGGCGCGCGTCCCACCGGGACCCGCACCGCGCCTTGGGGCGGCTCACTGGAGTTCACGACTAGATGACCAAACGCATGTTGATCGACGCAACACACGCGGAAGAAACCCGCGTCGTGGTGCTGGATGGTAACCGGCTCGAAGACTTCGACGTTGAAACCTCAACCAAGCGACAACTCAAGGGCAACATCTACCTCGCCAAGGTTGTTCGCGTAGAACCTAGCCTTCAGGCCGCATTCGTCGAATACGGCGGGAATCGCCACGGCTTCCTCGCCTTCGGCGAAATCCACCCCGACTATTATCAGATCCCCGTCGCTGACCGACAGCGGCTGCTGGAGATGCAGGCTGAAGAAGCACGCCTCGAGGAGGAGGAAGAGGACAGAGCCGCTGAGCGGGCAGCCGCTCGGGAAGCTGCCGGTGAGCCCGAGGAGCCGGACATCGCCGGGCCGTCCCAGGCGGACGAAGCCGCCATCGATGACGCGGCCCCGGCAGAGGCGACTGCCGATGGAGAGCCAATCGAAGCAGGCTCCGAGCCGGAGACGAATGCCGAGATCTCAGCCGGTGACGATGGAGCGGTCAGCACCGATGTGACCGCCGAGCCGGTTGTCGCAGATCTCGCGCCCGCGACGGCACAGCCTGCGGACATCGTCACAGAAGCCGTTTCCGCACCAACGCTGTTCGAGATCGAGGAGGCCTACGAACCGGCCGCCGAGCCATACATTCCTGATCCCGACCTGCTTGACCCGGCCGCCGAGGCAAAACCGGGCGAAGTCACGACCGATGTGTCAGAGGCCGAACATTCGGTCGACGAACATATGGCGGAAGAAAGCGACGGTACCAGTATCCTGGTCGAACCGATCCCTGAGCAACCGCCACCGGAAACCGTCGGCGGCGATGGCTCCGAGGACAATCGCGAACGCCGCATCCCGCCTCGCTTCCTGCGCAATTACAAAATCCAGGAGGTGATCAAGCGCCGCCAGATCCTGTTGGTGCAGGTGGTGAAAGAGGAACGCGGCACCAAAGGCGCTGCCCTCACCACGTATCTCTCGCTTGCCGGCCGTTTCAGCGTGCTGATGCCGAACTCGCCACGCGGCGGCGGCATCTCACGCAAGATCACCTCGGCGACGGATCGGCGACGCCTCAGGGAGATCATGGCCGAGCTGGACATCCCGCAAGGCATGGGTCTGATCGTGCGTACCGCCGGTGCCAATCGTCCCAAGCCCGAGATCAAGCGCGACTGCGAGTACCTGCTGCGCCTATGGGACGACATCCGCGAACACACGATGAAGTCGGTCGCCCCCGCGCTGATCTACGAGGAAGCGAGCCTGATCAAGCGCGCGATCCGCGACGTCTATTCCCGCGACATCGACGAAATCCAGGTCGATGGCGAAGAGGGCTGGCGCGCCGCGCATGACTTCATGCGCATGCTGATGCCGACCCACGCAAAGAAGGTACAGCTGTGGCGCAACGGCGGGCAGCCGCTATTCGGTAAATACCAGGTCGAGGCGCAACTCGACGCGATGTTGCTGCCGACCGCGCAGCTTCGCTCCGGCGGTTACCTGGTGATCAACCAGGCTGAGGCACTGGTAGCCATCGACGTGAACTCCGGACGCTCGACCCGCGAACGCGGCATCGAGGAAACCGCGCTGCGCACCAACCTGGAAGCCGCCGACGAAGTGGCGCGCCAATTGCGCCTGCGCGACCTCGCCGGCCTGATCGTCATCGACTTCATCGACATGGAGTCGAGAAAGCACAACGGCATGGTCGAGCGCCGCCTGAAAGAGGCGCTGAAGAACGACCGCGCGCGCATCCAGGTAGGGAACATCAGCCATTTCGGCCTGATGGAAATGAGCCGCCAGCGGCTGCGTCCGTCACTCGCCGAAACCAGCTTTATCCCGTGTCCACACTGCGGTGGCACTGGACATGTCCGTTCAACGGAAACCGCCGCGGTGCATGTGCTGCGCGGCATCGAGGAGGAAGGCGCCAAGCGCCGAGCCGCCGAGATCGTCGTGCATGCGGCGCCGGCCGTCGCACTGTATATCCTCAACCACAAGCGCGAGCGGCTGGCCGAGATCGAGGTGCGTTACGGCATGCGCGTGCTGTGTCTGGGCGATGACGATCAGATGTCGTCGCAGTTCCGCATCGAGCGGCTGCGCGCCCAGGTGCCAGTTGAGACACCGATTGCCATTACACAGACCATGCCGATCGCCGAGCCTGAGGCCGAAGCGGAAGAAGAGGGCACAGCCGAGGACGACGAAGACGCCGAGGACAGCGGTGAAGGAGCCCGTGCCGAAGGCGACGCAGGCGGCGAGGACAGTGACCAGCGTCGCCGCCGGCGCAGGCGTCGCCGGCGTGGAGGGCGCCGCGAGGACGGTGCCGGCGCGCCGCTCGAAGAGGCAGGAACCGCCGAAGAGCCAGTGGTCGAAGCCAGCGAGGCCGAGGCGGAAGCAGAGCATGTCGAGGGTGTCCCCGAACACGCGGAGGCTGGCATCGACGATCGCCACAATCGGCGCCGGGGTCGCCGCGGTGGCCGCCGCCGCCGCCATGAGGGCGACGGCAATGTGCCGCCCCATGCCGAGCCGGGAGCAGAGCAGCCCGAGCTGCCGCCAGTCTATTCCGGCCCCACGCCCGCCAACCCGTTTGGCGAGAATGCGTTCGACATCTTCGATGTGATGGAACAGGCGGAGCAACTGACGCAGCCGGCCACATTGACCGTCATTCCAATTGAGCCAGAACCTCAACTAGAGCGCGAGCCCACTACCATCGAGCTGATAGCTGAACCGGCCACACCCGAGCCTGTCGTGACAACCATCGCGCCGATGCTTGAACCGGCCGCCCTGCCCGTGGTTGAGGCGACCGTCACCGAACCGCCTGGCGAGCACGAAATGGCTGCACCCGAGCCTGTGGCGGCCGAGGAACCACCAGTTCCGGCAAACGATGTTGCAGCCGAACCGGCAGTCAAGCCGATCATCATCGGCGGCGAACAGGACGCGGCGGTGCAGAAGAAGCGTGGCTGGTGGAGGCGATAAGCCAGACCGCCAAAGGGAATCCACTGCAGGCAACGTACACCGGCATTGGCCGGTGTACGTCCTGATCGCTCAGGCTGCCGACTTCACTTCGATCTTCTTCCGTTGTTCGACTGCCTTCGCCGTCTTCGGGATGGCGATCGTCAGGACACCCTTCAAGACGTCAGTTGCGATCGGTGTTTTTGCCACCGATGTTTCCTCCTTACGCCGAATACATGTGAGACACGAACTGACTATGGTGCCTTGGTCTGGATCATCCAGCCGTCGCGGCGTATAGGCCGCGCCGCGATGCTGGCTCATTTGCACAGGGCGTGGCGGAATCTGCTGACGGTTGTCGGACTCTGCCTGGTACTCGCGGTGATGTTCACCGCGGTATCTTATTCTGTGACGCTGTACCGGCTGTTCTGTCAGGTCACTGGAGCGGGTGGTTACACGGCGCGCGCAAGCAGTGATACCTCGACACAGTCAGACCGAATGGTGACTGTCGCATTCGACACCAATGTCGCACCTGGCATGCCATGGCGGTTCCAACCCATGCAGTCCAGCGTACGGGTGCATCTCGGCGAAGAGGCGTTGGTTTTCTTCCGCGCCGAGAACCTGTCAGACACGCCACTTGTCGGCCACGCCACGTTCAACGTCACGCCCGACCGCGCAGGTCCGTATTTCAAGAAGATCGAGTGCTTTTGCTTTACCGAGGAACGTCTCGGCCCGCACCAGAGCGCGGAAATGCCCGTGGACTTTTTCGTCGATCCACGCTTGGTCAAGGACATGAACGACAGTGACGTCGACCACATCGAACTGTCGTACACCTTCTTCCTGTCACGGAACCCGGAAGGCGCTGCGAACCTCGCACGATTCGACAACACCAAGCCGAGCGCTGCTGCGGGTGAGAAACTCTTCGCCACAACGTGCAGCGCGTGTCACACGCTAAATCACAACAAGGTCGGGCCGCCGTTGGACGGTGTTGTCGGCCGGGCCGCCGGGAGCGTCGCCAGCTATCCCTATTCTGCCGCGCTGGCCCACGCGCACATCGTTTGGAACGCAGAGACGCTGGACCAGTGGCTGGCCAATCCGCGCGGTCTCGTGCCTGGTGCTACCATGCCATTCTCACTTCCCGACGAGATGCGCCGCCGCGACATCATCGCCTACCTGGAAACGTTGAAGCCGAACGGATGAGTGACCGGCGAGCAAGGCGCTGCTCATGTCGTCGCCTCGAACTGCCGCCGCACAATCTCGGCGAGCCGACGCAATTCGGCAGGCGGCAGATCGCCGACAACCGTGTAGCCGATATTCCTATCGATCCAGGCACAGCCATCGACATGCGCGAAGTCGACATGCTGGATCGGGGCACTATTTGCGGAATGCAGCGGCAACACGAACACCGTCAGCCGCACGGCTTGCGCATTGGTATACATGAACTGGCCTGCCGGTCCGTCCGGTGTGGCTGCCAGCCGGCCACCCATGTAGCTGTACCCCTCAGCCGACAGGTCGGGCGGCGCCACCTGATGGTTCAACCGGTTCGAGACCCAGCGCGCCAGATCATCCCGCTGGCTCGCGCCAAGCTCGGTCGGGCGGCGCTTGTCGGCGGTATATACCATGTGGTTGGAGACCGCAGCCTGCGCCAGCATGGCGATGGTGGCCGGATTAGGCGACATACCACCGTGCAGGAACCAGCCCCCCGCGCCGCCCAGTCCAAGACCCACCAGTATGCAGGCGGCGGCCGGCCAGAGTCGCCATTGCCGGCTCAGCCGCCGCTGCACCAGCCGCTCCAGGCCAAGCCGTGGTGGGATCGGCTCGGCTGCCACCTCACGAAAAGCATCTCGCAGCGCCGCTCGTTGCGCCTGATAGGCGCCGACCCGGCGTGCTATTTCGGGATGTTCCTGCAAATAACGCAGTACAGCCGGTTGCCGCTCGGCCTCCAGGCAGCCATCGACGTAGGCGTGCAGTTCCTCCTCCGCTATCGGGCGCGACTGGTCGCTCATTTGACCCTCCGCAGCACCGGGCGGACTTGTTCCCCCTCGGTCATCTGACGCAGCCGCTCGCGGCCTCGCGCCAACCGCGACATCACTGTGCCAATGGGGATGCCCAGTACGCCGGCTGCCTCGGCGTACGACAGGTCCTCCACCGACACCAACAGCAATACGCTACGCTGCTCGACCGGCAGCCGGTTCAGCGCCGCCACCAGGTCGCGGAAGTGCAGATTTGTCTCCTGGTCCGGGCGCAGGGTGAGCGTCGCCTCGCGCGACTCAGTCAACGGCTCGCCTGCAGGTCGGGACTTCTTGCGCCGCAGCTGGCTGACGAACAGGTTATGCATGATCGTAAACAACCATGCCCTCACATCAGCATCGTCGCGGCGGGTGTGGAGCTTGTCCAGAGCACGCACCAGGCAGTCATGCACCAGGTCATCAGCGTCCTCGCGATTGCGCAGCAGGGCCGTGGCATAGCGACGCAGCGCCGGAATACATTCCTCGATATGGCTCAGCACGCCGGTTACCGCCACGGGCACGCTCCACTGTTCAGCCACAGGATTGGCGCCAATCGTGTACGCTCCGGCTTGCTTCCCCACGTGTAAGACGGCGTCGAGCCAGGATTATTCCCGGCAGTGACTGGACGCGAAGGCGTCCACTGGCGGAAGCTGGGACAACACGTGGAGGAACGCCCATGAAGATCACCAAGGTTGAGCCATTGCTGCTCGATCGCTTCCTGTATGTTCGCGTCAGCACGGACGCCGGCATCACCGGTATCGGCGAATCCGGCACATGGGGCCAGCTCGAGGCATCCGCCGCCTCCATTGCCAAGTATGGCGAATATCTCATCGGCAAGGATCCGTTCCCGATCGAGCACCACTGGAATGTCATGCTGCGGGCCAATCATTTCACTGGCGGCGCAATCACCGGGGCGGTGTCGGCTATCGACATCGCACTTTGGGATATCAAGGGGAAGTCCCTCAAGGTCCCGGTCTATGAACTGCTCGGCGGGCGGATGCGCCACAAGGCGCGGCTGTATGGGCACGTGAAGGGACGCACGATCGAGAAACTGGTCGAAGAAGCGGTGCGTCTGAAGGAAGCGGGCTTCACCGCTCTGGGTCATCTGAACCCGCTGCTGGATGAAAGCGAGGATGACCCCTATTACAAGCCGCACGCCGCGAAGGTCGAAGAGGCGATCGACAACGTCCGCCGCCTGCGCGAGGCGGTCGGCCCGAAGGTGGATCTGTGCATCGAGATCCACCGGCGGCTGACGCCGCCTGAAGCAATCGCCCTGGCCCGCGGCATCGAGAAATACACACCGATGTTCTACGAGGACCCGTTGCGACCCAACAGCTTCGATGCCATGGCCGACGTGGCGCGCCACATCGACATTCCCATCGCCACCGGCGAGCGCTTCACGTCGATCTATCAATTCCAAACGTTACTGACTCGCAATGCCGTGCAGTATCTGCGGCCGGATGCATGCCTGGTTGGCGGCATCACGGGCATGAAGAAGGTCGCGGCGATCGCCGAGGCACACGACGCCTGGGTGGTACCGCACAATCCGCTGTCGCCGATCTCCACCGCCGCCTGCCTGCAGATCGCCGCCTGCATCCCGAATTTTGCGATCCAGGAGTATCCATCCCGCACACCCGACCTTGATGGTGGCAAGGAACTTCTGGGCAACGACCTTGCGCGCGGACTGTCAGAACAGGCCGATGGATTCATCGCCATCCCGGATGGCCCAGGTATCGGCGTCGAGTTGGTGGAGGATGTGGAGAAGCGGTTCCCCTATCGCAAGCGCCCGATCAAGATGCGCCCGCATGTGGACGGGTCGGTCGTGGATATGTAGCGCCGACCGAAGGCGGCCGTCGACGTAACCGGAGGAATCGCTTGAGCAAGCGCCGGTCACAGCCCAGACTTGTTCCATGATTTCAAAGGTCGAGCTGGCCGGGCGAGGCCACAATGGATGCGGCCGTACATGACGAACATGACGAATGCAACGCCTCCGCGCCCCTGCCTCGTGCTTCGTGTCGGGATCACCGGCACGCGCGTTTTGCCGCAAGACGAACGGCAACGGCAGGTCCTGCGGGATAACGTTGCAGCCGTATTGCGCAGTGTGCGCCAAGAGGTCACACGGATCGCCGCCGACCCACGAGCGCAGCAGGCATACGCGATCAAACCACCTGTGCTTGTACTCGTTTCGCCGCTCGCCGAGGGCGCCGATCGCCTGGTCGCGGACATCGCTACCAGCCCCGATCATGGCTACGCACTACGCGTGGCGATGCCATTCCAACAGGACAACTACGAGGCCGACTTCCTCAGCAAGGATGGCCCTCCGGACAGTCTCTCCGAATTTCGAACACTGCTTGCGCGCGCCGCATCAGTGCTGCAACTGGATGGTGGACGCGATGACCCACAGCATGATCGCTACGACGAGGCGCGATCGTACGAGGCCGTTGGCCGCTTCGTCGTGCGCAACTGCGATCTGGTCATCGCGATCTGGGACGGCAAGCCAGGCAAGGGACGCGGGGGCACAGCCGACACCGTACAGTTCTCTGCCGACTTCGGACCGGCTGTCTGGTGGATTCACGCCGAGCGCGATCAACCGCCCGTTTGGATCGCAGACGCGCAGGACCTGCGCTATCCCAAGCCGGACAACGACGCGGCCGCAAAACTCCGCGCATATCTCGAGCATTTAATCCTGCCGCCAGAATATAAGCCGCCGCGGCAAAAGACGGTTCCATGGATCGAGCATATCGCCGACATCGGATACCGTCCGGCGTCGCCCTTGCGACGCTGGTTCGAGGAACAGAACCCACATCGGCCGTGGTGGGCGCACGCGCATCGCCTGCTGCTGAAACGGGCTGCCGGTTGCTACGAACCGCCGTGGGACGACGCATCACACCCCGAGGAGAACAAGGTCGCCGCGGTGTGGCATAATCTCTATGCGCTGCCTGACCAGTGCGCGGCCGACAACGCCGCGCGCTATCGCTCGGTCTATGTGCAGGTGTTCGCGCTTGCTTCACTGGCGCTGATCTGCGCCGCGATCTCGCTGTCTGTACCTGGCTTCTTCGAACACTGGCACATCCTCGCTGAGCGAGGATGGCACATTGTGAAGCAGCTTGCGACGTTCGCCGAACTGGTGGTCCTGCTGATCATCCTGTGGCTGGTCGTGACCAATATTCGGTACGACTGGCACCAGTGCTGGATCGATTATCGCCTGCTCGCCGAACTCTATCGCAAGCAGCAGGCCCTGGCTGTCCTGGGCTGGTCACTGTCCGGGCGCGCCGTGCGCGCACTTGTGGAACAGCAGGAGGAGACCGGCGGCGATCGTGCCGCCTGGGTCGTATGGCTGTTTGCGGCGATGGTGCGTGCCGCGCCCGTGCCAACCGGCGTGCTCAACTACATGGTGCTGGAACGCGCACGCCGCATCGTTCTGCGCGATCTCGTCAACGAACAGATCACCTATCACAAAGGCCGCTTCACTCAAAATGAACGTGCCGAGGAATTCTTCGTCAAATGGGGTGAACGCCTGTTTGCGCTGGTGATCATTATTGTCGTGATCAAACTATTCCTGCTGTTTTGGCCAGGCGCCGATCTGTGGACAACCGTTCTGGGGCTTGCCGCCGCGGTCGTCCCGACGTTGGCCGCGGCCTCCGTCGGCGTGCGGGCCTATGCCGAACTTGAACTGCTGGCAAGACAGTCACACACGATGCTGAGCGCGATGGAGCTCGGGCGGCGGCGCATCGAGAATATCGACCTTACCCGGCCGCTTGCGTCCCAGGAGTTGGGAACCGAGGTCTATGAAGTCGCGATCGCAATGCTGCAGGACGTGCAGGGATGGGTCCGTTTGTTCCGAGTCAAGCTGGTCGAAGCCGGCTAGGGCGTCATGACTCCTGCGGTGACGCCGCCAGCAAGCGCTCGATCGGATCCCACACGAACGCTGTCTGCGGCACATTCTGTCCGGCGAACTGGATCATCGCCTCAGCCGTCGGCTTGCCTCGCAAGCGCTGGTAGAACCATCGGCTCGGATTGTCCCGCAGCACCCAGACAAAGCATGACTTGCACCCCGCCTCGGCCAGCCATCCCGCCGCCGCGCGCATCAGCTTCCGCCCCACGCCGCGGTCGCGCCAATCATCCAGCACGTACAGCGTTTCCACTTCGCCTTCCGCCAACACGCCTCCCCCTGCCAATCTCGTGCGTGCCCGGCCGGCGGTCGCAAAGCCTATGATGCGCGAGCCGCTGCCGGGCGGCACGTCGTTGCCAGAGGCCGATGCCACAAAGACACCGGTCGAGGACGATCGGATCGCTGCGTCGTAATGCGCCGCCTGACGCGGCACCGACAGCCGCGCAAGAAAATCGTCCGGCAGGATGCCGGGGTAGGCGCTGCGCCATGCTGCGACATGGACCGAGCCAATGGAAATGGCATCGGCCGCCCGCGCACGGCGCACAGTGATCATGGACAGCTCCGGGCGATCGCCCGGCTCTCAAACCTCATGACCGGGTCGGGCTCGACCATCATGTGTTCCGCTCCAGCACAGCCGCGAAGAACCCATCTGTCGCATGCTGCGCCGGCGACAGCGCCAAACCATCGGTTTGAGCAAAATCGGGATGGCGCGAAAGAAAGGCGGTCACCTGATCCTCGTTTTCCTCGGCGAGCAGTGAACACGTAGCGTAGACCAATCGTCCGCCCTTGCGAACCAGTGAAGCTGCCTGATCGAGAATTCCAGCCTGCTTTGACAGCAGTCCGGTCATGTCATTCACGCTGAGGCGAAGGCGTGCGTCCGGATTGCGCCTCCATGTCCCGGTGCCCGTGCACGGCGCATCGACCAGCACCCGATCGAACTGCCCGGCATGCCGCTTGATCCATTTATCGCCACGCGCCAGCAGATGACGCTCCACATTGTGCACGCCGGCGCGGCGGAACCGCCGCACCGCATTGTGGAGCCGCGCGGCCGAAACATCGCAGGCGATCAACTGGCCGCGGTTCTGCATTGTCGTTGACAGAGCGAGCGTCTTCCCGCCGGCCCCCGCGCACAGATCGACCACACGCATGCCGGGCCGCGCATCGACGAGTGCGGCGACGAGCTGGCTGCCCTCGTCCTGGATTTCCACCAACCCTTCGCGAAACGCCCTGCCGTTCGTGACCTGCCGCCGTCCCTCAATGCGCAACCCCCACGGCGAAAGCGGCGTGGGCGATGCCTGCACCCCCTCGGCGGCGAGCGCAGCTCGGGCCTCATCGCGCGTGGCCTTCAACAGATTGACGCGCAGGTCGAGCGTCGCCGGCTCCAGCAGTGCTCGCAGGTTTTCGGCGGAGATGCGCGCGACGATCCAGTCCGGCGCTTCCAGCCGCACCGTCTCCGGCATGGATGGGTGATCAAGAGCACGGCCTTCCAAACGGCTGAGAACAGCACCCTCCGATGGCGCCAATGCGTCCGGGGCGAAACGACCGCCGGTGAAGTCGTCGAGCGTCCAGCCATCCAGCAACAGCGAGGCTGCGACCAGAAGCCGCGGTGTCGGCTGATCTAGCAGCCACCAACCCAGCCGCCTGTAGCTGCGCAGCACGCGCCAGACTCGTTCGGCGATGGCGCGCCGATCACCCGATCCAATGAAGCGCCGGGCACGGAAGAAATCATTGGCGACAGCGTCCGCGGGGCGCTGACCCTCCAGGATAGCGCCCAGCAGCTCGATGGCAGCTTCAGTCCGTCCGGCAGGCGTCACGCGACTGCCGACAGATCCGCCAGTTCCGCCACCCGTCCGCGTAGCCCGTACTCATCAGGCTGACGAAACCGATTGACCCACGACACCCGGAAGCCGAATGCCAGCGCGCCAAACGCATCCCACGGGTTGGAGGAATAGAAATCGATTGCCTCTGGCGGCAGGTTGAACCGGTCCGTCACCAGCCGATAGACGCGCGGATCCGGCTTGAACACGCCGACACTTTCCACGCTCAGCACGTCATCCAGCAATTCGGCGATCCCCGCGCCGTGCACTGCATCAGCCAGCATCCCCGGCTCGCCGTTCGAAAGGATGGCACACGGCACGCCGCGATCGCGCAGCGATGCCAGCATGGGCGGCACATCGGGATAGGCATCCAATCGCCGATACGCTGCCAATACATCAGCCAACAGTGCCTCGTCTTCGATCGCATATCGTGCTGCCACGAAGGCGAGCGCCTCCCGTGTCAGCGCCCAGAAGTCGCGGTGGTTCCCCGGACCGGCCAGGCTGCGCACCCAGGTGTACTCGATCTGCTTCACTCGCCAGTCGGCGCTCATTCGCTCCCACTGCGGCCCCAGGCGCATGGCATGCTTTGCCATCGCGGCATGCACGTTCAGCAATGTGCCATAGGCGTCGAACACCGCGGCGCGGGTCACTGACTCAATCCTGCCGGTAGTTCGGCGCCTCCCGGCTGATCGCCACGTCGTGCACGTGGCTCTCACGCAGCCCTGCACCAGTGACACGCCGGAACCGGCTATTTCGCTGCAGCTCGGAGATGCCGCTGCTGCCGGTGTAGCCCATGCCCGCCTTCAGTCCACCGACCAACTGGTGGATCGCCTGGGACACCGGTCCCTTGTAGGGGACCATGCCTTCGACCCCCTCCGGCACCAGCTTCAGCTGATCCTTGATGTCCTGCTGGAAGTAGCGGTCTGCGGACCCGCGGGCCATGGCGCCAATACTGCCCATGCCGCGATAGGATTTGTACGACCGGCCCTGGTACAGGAACACTTCGCCCGGCGCCTCATCCGTGCCCGCGAGAAGCGAACCGATCATGACGGCGTCCGCCCCCGCCGCGATCGCCTTCACGATGTCGCCCGACGTCCGCATCCCACCATCGGCGATCGCCGGGACCCCTGCCTCGCGACACGCCGCCGCACTTTCCAGGACCGCGGTGAACTGCGGCACACCGACGCCGGCCACAACGCGGGTGGTGCAGATCGAGCCGGGGCCGATGCCGATCTTCACCCCGTCCGCACCGGCCTCGATCAGCGCCAGCGCGCCTTCGGGGGTGGCGATGTTGCCCGCGACCACCTGCACCGCATTGGAAAGCTTCTTGATCGCCTCAACGGCCTCCAGCACGCCGCGCGAGTGGCCATGTGCGGTGTCCACCACGATCACGTCCACCTCCGCCTCGATCAGCGCGCGTGACCGTGCCTGGCCGTCCGGTCCGACCCCGGTGGCGGCAGCGACGCGCAAACGGCCAAGCTCGTCCTTATTGGCCAGCGGATGCGTCTCGGCCTTGTCCATGTCCTTGACGGTGATCAGGCCCACGCACCTGTAAGCGTCATCCACGACGAGAAGCTTCTCGATCCGGTGGCGGTGCAGCAGGCGGCGGGCTTCCTCGGGCGATACGCCCGCGTTCACGGTAACCAGGTTCTCCCGCGTCATCAGTTCGTAGACTTTTTGCAGCGGATCGGTGGCAAACCGCACATCGCGGTGGGTGATGATGCCCACCAGCCGGTTGGTGTCACGCTCCACCACCGGGATGCCGCTGATCTTGTTGCTGGCCATCAGAGCCGTAACATCGGCCAGTGTCTGGTCGGGGTGGATGGTGAGCGGGTTCACCACCATGCCCGACTCGTATTTCTTCACCCTCCGGACCTGCGCCGCCTGTTCCTCGAGGTCCAGGTTCTTGTGGATCACCCCGATCCCGCCTTGCTGCGCCATGGCAATCGCCATGGACGCCTCGGTCACGGTGTCCATGGCGGCGGAAATAATTGGGATGTTGAGCGAGATGGTCCGGGTCAGCCGTGTGCGGGTATCGGTGGACGCGGGCAGCACCTGGGAATAGCCGGGCACCAGCAGCACGTCATCGAAGGCGAAAGCCTCCTGGATGCGACTTGCCGTGGTGGTGGTAGGATGTGGGGTGTCGAACGCCATGGGGCGGGCCTTTCCGCTACCTTGGCGGCCCCACATAGGCGCAAGGGTAGGAGTCTGCAAGCACGGGCCGGTGAAAGTTCGTTCCTGCTACCTTGCATTCGCCGGGGCGTGCAGCGGCCAGAGCGCCTCCCGCCACCGCAGCGCGATCAGCAGCGTCAGCACGATCCCAAACACGCAATATCCCGTCACCGTCGCCACGAAGCCGATGCGCTCGATCAGCGCGCCCGCCGCCAGCAGCCCCAACGGCAGCCCGTAGATCGCCAGCATCCGCATCCCCATCACCCGCCCGCGATACGCCCCTGCGCCATGTAGAAGCATCGCCGACATCGGCACCAGGCTCAGGCTCTGCGCCAGCCCTGCGCAAATCAGGACCCCGCATCCGCTCATCGGGTCCGGCGTCCGCACGAACACCAGCAGCATCGCGTACCACCCCAGTGCGAACACGATCATCATGCGGGCCGGCCGGATGGACCGCCCGATGACGCTGATCAGGATCGACCCCAGCAGCGACCCGAATGCGAAACTGGAGATCAGCGACCCGAGACCCGTCTGGTCCGCGTGGTATACGTCGCGCGCCACATAGGGCAGCAGCCCGCTGGTCACCGGAAACGCCGTCAGGTTCACCAGAAACGCCAGCCACAGCGCCGCCAGCGACGACGGGGTATCCCATAGATGCTCCAGCCCGTCGCGCAGGTCGCGCCACAACGAGTTGCGTGGCGCCCCGGCATGCCGCACCACGCGCGTCCCGCCCACTCCGAGTGTCAGCAAAAATCCGCCGACATAAAAGCAAGTGATGAACACATAGGCCGGCCCCAGTCCCAGCGCGGCGAACAGACCCGCCCCTGCCAGCGAGCCCACAGTGCGCGCGGAATCTGACGTCGTTCTCGATGCCCCCATCGCGGGGACGAACCGGTCCGTCGGCATCGTCTCTGCCACCAGTGCCGCGCGCATCGCCAGATCCGCCGGCCGCACCAGCCCCGCAATCGCCGCGATGACGAACACATGCAGCGGGCGAAGAACGTCGATGAACGCCAGCGTCATCAGCAGGCTGGCGAGCACCGCGTAGAATGCCCGCATCGCACACATCGCGATGCGCTGCCCGAGCCTGTCGCCCACCATGCCGAACAGCGGCGCGACCAGCGTGCCAAAATACTGCAGTGAGCCATACAGCGTCAGCAACACCACCGAACCCGTGGTCACCAGGATGTACCACCCCAGGATCAGGTTCTCCATTTCGCTGCCCCAAGAGGTCAGCAGATCGGCCGGATACTGAAAGCGAAAGCTGCGCACCTGGAATGGTGCCAGCCATGCGCCGCGGACCATTGCCTGTCGGGCCTTTCGTGCTTCCTGGACGGCCTGACAGGCCTGTTACCGTCACCCTAGGCGGACGCGCGCCACGCCGCCAGACCGGGTCCGCCTCGATTTGCGGTTGCCGCCCCCCTCGCCGCCAGCCAATCTGCCGCCACAACCAGCAGCGGAACTCTGCCGCAGGGAAACGTCGGTTGCGGGAAAGCGCTTCGGTACTGGCGGCCTTTATCCTGCTTTGCGCCAGTGCGGCGCTCGGCATGTGGGTGCGTCCGCGCCTGCCTGAGCACCATCGCACCCGTGAAACCACCGAGCTGATGCAGATCACCATTGGACTGCTGGTCACATTTGCTGCCCTCGTCCTCGGGCTGCTCACCGCCTCGGTCAAGGAGCGCTATGACGACACCGCACAGGATCGCCAGGATTACGCCTTGCAGCTCACTGCGCTGGACCGCTGCCTCGCCGATTACGGACCCGAAACTGCTTCTGCGCGCGCCAAGATTCACAGTTATACGGCTGCGGTGATTGCCAGTACCTGGCCGGACGAATCGCCCCCCACCGGCGTACAGTATCCCAGCACCGCCACCATGCCGCGCACGGGTGCGTCCCCAGTACTCGGTGAAACAATGAACCGCATCGGGACTGAGATCAGCCGCCTCTCCCCCGCCAGCCCGGCCCAAACACGCGTGCTCGATTTCTGCGTGCAGCGATACCGCGATGTCATACACGCTCGCCTTGGCGTCATCGAGGATGCCAGGACACGGCTCTTCGAGCCCTTCTATGGTGTGCTGATGTTCTGGCTCATGATCATCTTCGGTTGCTTCGGACTGGTCGCGCCGCGTACCAGCCTGTCCGTTATCGTGATCGCGCTCTGCGCGGTCTCACTGAGCAGCGTGATCTTTGTCATCCTGGACCTCAGCCGCCCGTACCAAGGCTACTTCGCCATCTCCAGTGCCACCATGCGCACTGCGCTGGACAACATGCTGAGCGCCGCACAGTAATCGGTGACGATATGACAATATCCAACGGACCCGAGCTCCTGGCGATGGGCCGCGCGCAGATGGAAACGGCCCATGATTTCATTCTCGTGGGCGGCCTGCTGGGCGTGGTCAGCATCTTCGCGGCCATTGCCTCCCGCCGGCTCGGCGCACCCGTCCTGCTGGTGTTCCTGGCGCTCGGCATGCTGGCCGGTGAGGATGGTCCAGGCGGCATTCCCTACGGCGACTTTTCCTCCGCGTATCTGATCGGCAGCGTTGCCCTCGCCGTCATCCTCTTCGAGGGCGGTCTGAAGACCCACGTTTCCATGCTCCGCGTCGCGCTGTGGCCAGCCTTGGCGCTTGCGGTCATCGGCGTCGCCATCACCGCTGTCATCATCGGCGCTACCGTCATGTGGCTTGCCGCCGTCCCTTTCAGCATCGCCATGCTGATCGGTGCGGCGGTCGCCCCCACGGATGCAGCCGCCGTCGGCTCCATGCTCGGCAAGGCGCGCCTCGCCTTGCCCGAACGCGTCACCGCATTGCTGGAGGTCGAATCTGGCCTGAATGACCCGATGTCGATCTTCCTCACGGTCTTCGTCATCCGCGTCATCACCGAGCCCGCAGACGCGACGTGGCAAACGGGTCTGCTGCTGTTCGCCCGGGAGATGTTCGGTGGTGGCGCACTTGGTCTCGGTGGCGGCTGGCTGCTGCGCACTCTGCTGCGCCGCATGTCCTTCGAGGTGCCCACCGCCATGGTGCTGGTGCTCACCTTCGGCCTCGCCCTGTTCGGCCTGGCGCAGATCCTGCACACCAGCGGCTTCATGGCGGTCTATCTCGCCGGCATCATCATCGGCGCCGCGGAGTACCGCGGCCGCCAGGAGGTCGCGAGCTTCTATGAGGGTTTCTCCTGGCTGGCCCATATCGTGCTGTTCCTGATGCTCGGCCTGTTGGTCACGCCACACGAGCTCGGCCCATTTATCGGGAGCAGCATTACAGTCGCGTTGGTGTCACTTGTCATTGCACGCCCCGTCGCCGTGTTCGCCTGCCTGCTGCCGTTCCGCTACTCCTGGCGGGAATCCACCTTCGCATCCTGGGTGGGTTTGCGCGGCGCCGTGCCAATCTACATCAGCTTCCTGCCGGCTCTCGCAGATCCGCTGCGCGACGAGAGGTTGTTCGGCAGCGTCTTCGTCGTTGTCATCGTCTCACTGCTGCTTCAGGGTTGGACCATCGGCCCTGTCGCGCGGCTGCTTGGCTTTGGTGCCACTCGTTCATGAGATGGAACGCGTGACTTCGCCCATCGTCATCGCCGGTGATCCGCACGGCAACTTCACATCGATCATTCGTGCGTGCAGTGGCGAGGATCCAGGCACGCTGATCCTGCTTGGCGATTGCGAACTGCGTGTGCCGCTGCGCCAAATGCTTGGCCCGCTGTTCGCGCAGGGCTGGCGAGTGCATTGGATCCTGGGAAACAAGGACACCGAGACCGAGACAGAGTTCGATCACCTGGCGGGCGATTTCCCCGAGGGCGACATCGGCGCCAAGGTGATCGACGTTGCCGGCCTGCGCATTGCGGGCCTGGGCGGTGTGTTCAAACCGCGCATCTGGACTCCGCCCGAAACTCCCAGCTTCAGCACCCGCGCTGATTTCATGCTGAGCCTGCCCCAACGCGAGCACTGGCGCGACGGGCTGCCATTGTGGCACCGCGACTCAATCTTCCCCGAGGACTTCGCGTGCCTCGCTCAGCAGCGCTTCGACGTCCTGGTGACTCACGAAGCTCCCTCCTGCCACCGCTACGGCTTCGCGGCGATCGATCGGCTGGCGGAGGCTGGCGCCGCCCGCCTGATCGTCCATGGCCATCACCACGAATCCTACGCCGCGAAGCTTGAGAACGGCATCGATGTCAAAGGGCTCGCCGTGGCGGAAACGTGGACGCTGGAGTTGGCGTAGCGGGACGCCTTACTCCGCCGGCACCTTCGCCGCCTCACGCGCCTTCTGCGCTGCGATCTCCTCATCCCACGGCCCAGGGAACAGCCCCAGATTCACCACTTCCGGTGCGAACACGCTGTCCTGCCGCGGCCACTTCTCGCGTGGCAGCTCATACGACACCTCCAGTCCATTCCCGTCCGGGTCGCGGAAATAGATCCCCAGCGACAACCCATGATCGGAGATGTGGTCGAACTTCACCCCCTTCTCCTTCAACCGGTGGTACGCATCCTTCAGGTCATCCAGCGACGCCATCATGAACGCCGCGTGGTTCAGCCCCACCTGCCGCTTCAACTGGAGAGGTGCATCGTCGCCAAGCTCCATCAGCGCGATTTCGTGCGACTTCTCCTTGTCCGCCGACATGAACGCCGCGCGCCCCGGCCGGTAGTGATACGTGTGCAGCCCCAGCACATCCTCGTACCACTGCCGCGAACGCTCCGCGTTGCGCACATACAGGTTGACGTGCCCGAGATGCGTCGGTCGATACGTCATGGTGAGTCCTCCTGTTTCAGGAACGTCCGAACACGTTCCATCGCTTCGTTCTTGGGATAGATTGCCGCCAATGCCCGCGCCCGTGTCAACGGGTCGGAGGCGAAGAACCGTTCGTACAGCACCTGCCGGCTGCCGAACGAACTGCCTGCCACGTCCCACGCCAGGCGGAACAAACTCACCCGATCACGCGCGCCGATCGTGTCGGTTGCCAGGTACTGCTCAAGGTGTCCCGCCAGCGGTCCTTTGAAATCCACTTCGCTCGGCGTGATCATGAAGCTCGACGAACCCAGCAATTGCAGGATCTCGATCATCCGCGGATACGCAGTCATGAACAGGTTGCGGGTGCTTTCGATCGTCACCGGATCGGGACACATCACTCCCCACTCATCGATCTTCGCATCCGCCTCCGCCGCGCGCATCAGCGCCCGGGTCATCGTCGTGTTCAACATCAGTTCGCCGATACGCTCTTCCGTGTGAGGCAGATGCGCACTGCCCAGCGCCTCGGTCATCACCAGCGCGATGCCCAGCACGAACTCGCACTTCGCCAGGTTCTTCGCCGCCCCCTGGTGCGACGAATGCGCCGAGTAATGCGTGCCGCTCGCCGCCCCGTTCAGCAGCGCCACATCGCCATACAGGAACACGCGATCCCACGGCACTTCGACATCGTCAAAGAACACGATGCAGTCCATCTCCTCGAAGCGCGATCCGAGCGGATGGTCGAAATGCGACCGCCCGAGGTCGAAACTGTCGCGGCACAGGAACCGCAGCCCCGGCGTGCCGCACGGGATGGAGAACGCCAGCGCGAACGGACTGTGGTCCTCGGAATACTGCCCGAGCCGCGGCGAATACACCGCGATCTCGTCCGAGATCGGGCCCAGCGTCGCCAGCACCCGCGCGCCCTTCACCACCAGCCCGCGGCTCGTCTCCTTCACCGCTCGCAGCGCGGTGCCTTCCTCCAGCTTGTACTGCGCCGAGATATTCCGGCTGCGCTGCAGGTTGATCAGCGAGTGCGTCAGCACCAGGTCGTTCTCGCGTATATACTCGTAGTAGCGACGCATGTTGACACCGTACTCGGGCTTGCTGCGCCCCCAGTAATCCGCCGCCGCCCCCCAGGCTGCGAAGGTCACGTTCATGAAGTCGGGCGAGCGTCCCATCATGCCGCACGTGGTGCGCGCCCAGTTCAGCATCATCACCCGCCGCGCTTCCAGCTCCTCGCGCGTGCGCGGCTGAATGAACGACAGCCCCACAGGGTCGCCCGTCGTCGGCGACGTGTAGGTCATCTGTTCCCGCAGCTTCGGATCGCACTGCATGTCATAGAGCGACGCGATCGCCTGCGCGCCTCGCGCCAGACCGGGATGCGTCGTCACATCCTTGACGCGCTCACCGCCGATCCAGACTTCGCGTTCCTGCTCCCGCAGCCCCTTCAGGTATTGGCGTCCCGTGCGAGCCGGCATGGCGCATCTCCTTGTTGCCGCCCGCAGCCTACAACTTCCTCCTCCCCTCGCGGGAGGGGGTCAGGGGAAGGGGGCAAACCCGACGAACCGATGCGGAATCCGCCTGATGTCGGCCAACACTTCGCGCCGCAGCCCCACCGGCGCTGCCTCGGGAAACTCCAGATCGATCGAGTCCGCCACCCCGCCGTAGCGCTGCTCGATCGCTCCGGCGATCTCGGAATACGTCCCGCACGCGGCAAAGATCCGCACCACGTCATCCGACACCAGAGCGCCCATCTCGCCCCAGCGCCCCTCCACCGACATCCGGTGCAGCTTCTGCCCCAGTTCCTCCAGCCCATGCAGCGCCAGGATCGGCATATACGTTCGTGTCGATCCATAGAACCCGATCCGCCGCCGGGCCGCCTCCATCCCCGCGGCCACCGTCGCCTCATCGGGACCCGTCACCACGAATCCCCCGCCATGAACATCGAAATGCTCGCGCGCCACGCCGCCACGCTGCCGCCCGGTCTCGATCTGCGGCAGGCAAACCTGCTCTAGGTACTTGCGCGAGCACAGTGGATGCAGCCGTACCCCATCCGCCACCTGCCCCGCCACGCGCAGCATCGCCTCACCCACCGCCGCGATCGTCACCGGCACCATCGGCAACCCCGTCGGTTCCGGCGAGAAATCCGGTGTCATCAAGGTCAGCGTGTAATGCTCGCTGCGGAAGTCGAGCTTCCCGCGTGTCTCCCAGCACTGCCACACCGCGCGCAACGCCCGCACATAGTCGCGCAGCCGAGGCGCCGGTGCGGTCCACGCAATCCCGAACCGTCGCTCGTTGTGCCCTTTCACCTGGCTGCCCAGACCCAGCACGAACCGCCCCCCGGAGTTCGCCTGTAGATCCCACGCCTGCGATGCCAGCACCGTCGGGCTGCGCGGAAACGCCACCGCCACGGATGGCGTCAACTCCACCCGTTGCGTTGCTGTCGTCGCGATGGCGAGCGGGGCAAACACGTCGTGCCCCAACTCGACCGTCATGACCGCGTCGAATCCAGCCGCTTCGGCATCCCGCGCCGCCTGGGCTGTGGCGGCCCAGTCCTGCATCGGGAGGCGAGTGAAGACGCGCATTCTCCTACCCCGTCATCGCAGGGAGCATAGCAGCGAAGCAATCCCGAACGAGATTGCCTCGCTCCGCTCGCGACGACATCAGGCTAGTTCAGCCGCAGATCCGTGATGTGCTTCGGATCAGGCTTCAGCTCGCCTTTCTCCACCCGCTTCACAATATCGGTCAGCACCACATTGGCAGGCGTCGCAATGCCGATCTCGTCACCCTTCTTCGCCACGAACCCGTTGAGGAACTCGATCTCCGTCCGCCGTCCCTTCACCATGTCCTGACCCATCGAGGGCCGATGCTCGCCGCCGCCCTTGCTCACCTCTCCAAGCCGGTGCTCGTCGTACACCCGGGTCGCCGATGCATCGCCCTCGCCCGCCTTCGCGATGATCTCGGGATCGAGATGCAGGATTTCCTCGAGCTCGTATCCCAGCGCCTGGCCCACACGGATCGCCTCGCTGCCCAGCCGCGACGAGAATCGCCGGATCGAGTCGTTCTGGACCATCTCCTTGCCGAGCATCCCGGTGCACGCCGACAAGCCATTGCCCATCACGTTGGTCACCAGCTTCGACCACCGCTCGCCCCAGATGTTCTCCGTCACCAGCGCGCTGTCCGCCAGCGCAACCAGCCGGCAGATTTCCTTGACGCGATCGGTGACCCGTCCATGCACCTCGCCGGTGCGGAACACGGTATGCTTCGTCCCGCTCTTGCCGGCAGCGCGCCGCACATGCCCCGGCTCGCACAAATCGACGGTGATCGAGCTTGCGATGCACCCCACCGTCTTCCCCCAGCCCACCACGCCGGCGATCGTCTCTTCGTTCATGCAGTTCTGCAGCGAAACGATAAAGCCGCCCGGCGCCAGGTACTGGCTGATCAGCGTCGCCGCCCACTCGGTGTCGTACGACTTCATGCAGACGAACGCGATATCGATCGGCTTTTCCTTGGCAAGCTGCTGCGCATCCGTGACATGCATCGCGCGCACCTTCACGGTGAACTCCGGCACGTCGCGGATATGGCTGATCTTCAGCCCGTCACGCTGCATCTTCTCGACATGCGCCGGCCAGGGATCGATGAACGTCACGTCCTCGCCCGCCTGTGCCATATGCGCGCCGGCATAGCCGCCCACCGCGCCGACACCCATGAATGCGATCTTGTTACCCATCGTTTCCTCCTACCCGGTCACCTCGATAACCTCGCGCGTTCGCGTGACGCTTGTGCCCCACCGCGCATCGAACTCCGCAATCAGCTGCTTGATCGCAGGCGAAGACCCGATCGCCTCCGCCGCCGCCACATCCGCAAACTCATAGAACGCGTAGTGCACGGAAGGCTCGGTGCGGCTCCAGCCTCGCCAGCCACGCTTCGCGGCAAACGCCTTCACCGCGTCCGGCAGATGCTCCGTGCGATACCAGGTATCGAAGTCGCGCCGCGCCGCCTCGGGCACCACCGCGCGCACCACCAGATAAGCCGACATCATTCCTCCCGGCGCAGGCCCAGCCGCGCGAGCCGCGGCAGCACTTCCTGCACGAAGAAGGGAATTTCCTTCAGGTAGTCGAGGAACGCAACCGAAGTGCCCGCCAGCCCCAGCTCGCTCATCTGTACCATATCAGCAACGATGTCGTCCGGCGTGCCCACCAGTGGACACGCGCCGGGATACGTCCCGTCATACCGCTTGCCGCTTTTGCGCATGAACCGGTTCACCAGGGGGCGACGGATCTCGTTCCCCGCCGCATCCTTCACCACCGGCCCTCGCTGCCGCCGGTAGTATGCCTGGCCATCAGCGTCCGCCATCTCTTCCGCGAAGTAGTGGTAAAAATCCTCCGCCTCGCGCCGCGTCGGCCGGCACACCACATGCGACATCGTATACACATCGACCCGCCGGCCGTAGCGCCCGACATGTGCCGCGATATCGGCCAGCAGCGCCGGTGCCTGGTCCAGTTCGCTCATCGTGGTGAACAGCACGTCCGCCGTCTGCGCGGCAAAATCGCGTCCCTTCGGCGAAAACCCCGCAGACATCACCGCCGGCCATGGCCGCTGCACCGACACCGGATCGGTCTGCAATCGTTTCAGCTGAAAGAACTCGCCATCCCAGTCGAACTCCGGCCCACCCCGCAGCATACGGGACCACACGCGAAACCACTCCAGCCCATGCTCGTACCGATGCTCCTGGTCGATCGTGACGCCATGCAGATCGAACTCTTCCTGGTTCCACCCACAGACTATGTTCAGCCCTGCCCGCCCATGCGTTACATGGTCGATGGTCGCGATCGCCTTCGCGCCGAACGCCGGTGTCACCAGTGGCACGTGCACGGTGGAGAAGATCGCGATCCGCTTCGTAAGCGCCCCCAGGGCCGCGCCATGCGTCAAAGTCTCGAACGAGCGTCCGTAGATATTGGCCTTCCCCTGATAGCCACGCCACTTCGCCACCGGCAGGATGAACTCCAGCCCCGCCTCATCGGCGATCTGCGTCATCGCGACGATATCGTCCCAGTCCGCGTGCCACCGCTCCGGCGCCAGCGACATTGTCAGCCCGCCATCGCAATTGGCACTGAACACGCCCAGCTTGAAGCGGTTCGGCCCGAACAGAGGGTTGTTGGCGCGCGACGGATCCATGACCTACGGCCTGTGCGGCAACCGCGCGAGGTTGGCAAGTATTGCCGCCCGCTCGGGAGAATCCTGATACGCTTGCACCAACGCTTCCGCTTCACCCACCGCGGCGCCCACATCGCACCCATGCGAGGCCAGCCATTGCAGCGCCACCAGCGGCGCATCGCCTCCCATCTGCTGCAACAACACGCTGTATGGCCGGGGGTCATCCTCCGCCGGTCGTACCACCGCCGTCAGCGCCGTATATACAACCGGCAACGCGGCACCACACAGTGTCGGCGTTGCGTCCAGGTCCAGCGCAGGCAGCGCACGCAGGACCATCACTGCGACATCCTGATGCAGCAACCCACTCGCCTGGTCGGTGCGTCCTGCCACCTGCCGTGCCTCAGCCAAGGCCCGCTCGCGCAATGTCGGCACCTCGGCCACATTCAGCCACGCCATCAGCGGCGCCTGAGGCACCATCATGCCAAACTGAGCCGGATCCTGCACCACCGCCCAGCCCAGCTCCCTGGGATTGCGATACTCACCCAGGCTGACCACGTCGAAACTTGTATCGCGGTATGCCGCTGCCATTGTCTCCCACATCTGCGCCTCCGCCTCGCAGGGACAGCCATACCCGACAAGCCATTGGATCGCGCTCAGCGCGCCCGCCACGGCGTCAGCGACATCCGAATAAGGCTTCGAGTTGGGCGATGACAGCACCAGCGGCTGTACGCGCCGCCGTAAGACAGCGCGCGCCTTGTCGCAGATCGCCTGTGTCGGTCGCAAGTTCAGCGACCCGAGATAGCGCAGGGGGAAATCGTCGCGATCGAGCATGACCTGCGCATCGTCCTGCCGCTGCTCCAGCGAGCGGATTCGGGCCAGCGCCCGATCAACGTCGATTCGATTGCGCGTGTCCAGGAACCGCATCCACTCCCACAGCGGCGCATGCGGGTTCATCGCCGCCAGGTCTGCCAACCATTTCGCCTGCTCATCCGCCGCATGCTGGATGGCGCGATCACGCACCAGCGAGAGTGGCCACATGGCAACGCAAAGCAAAAGTGTGAGTCCGCATACACCGCCAACTGCGACAGGCGCCGCCACCACCGCCCGCCATGAAGGCAGCAGTGTCCAGAACGCAAATGCTGCCACGGCAGGCGGCACCACGGCGGGCACCACGATCGGCCACAGGAACGGCGCGGTGGCGCGGTCGGCCAGGAGCCCGAGCGCGACACCGGCAGCAACACCCGACACCGGCACCAGCACCGCCGCTGCTGCGACACCCCGCCACGGCATCACTCCTCCCAGACCCGTCACGACAAGCAGTATGAGCAACAGTATCCACACCAGGATGACCTCGAACCCGGCGAACGCCTGCTCCAGCCCGTTCCCCGCAGGATCGCTGTCGCCCAGGCTGCTGAGCGTCGAAATCAGCGCTATCCAGGCAATCACGATCAACAGACTCAAGACGATCGCCGTGACGACTGCGCCACTGGACGGCCTATGTGTCACCTGGGTCTGGTTCACAGCACGTGGATCAATTGCGCCTTCAGATACGCGGTCTCAGACAGATGCGGATGCACCGGATGGTCCGGCCCGGCAGCGCCCGTATACACAATCCGCGCCTCCCGCCGCGCCCGATGCAGCCCGAATGCGATCTGCGCACTCCACGCCTCGAGCGGCGCGTGATGGCTGCACGACGCGACGAACAGGAACCCGCCCGGCGCCACCAGAGGCGCCGCCATCCGTGCCATCCGTCCATACGCCCGCAGCCCCGCCTCGGCATCCTTCCGGGACCGAGCGAACGCCGGCGGATCGCACACCACGAGGTCGAACCGTTCCCCCGCCAACTCCCCCATCACCTCGAACGCATCGCCGCGCCGCACGCGCACCCGTTCCGCCACGGCATTCAGCGCCGCCGCCTGTTCCGCTCGGGCCAACGCCGACGCACTGCTGTCCACCAGCAACACCTCCCGCGCTCCCGCCGCCGCACAGCGCACTCCGAACGCACCCACATGGCTGAACACATCCAGCACCCGCGCATCCTGTGCCAATGCCGCTACCCGATCGCGGTTCGGCCGCTGATCGTAGAACCAGCCAGTCTTCTGCCCCTCCATCGGATCAACCGGGAACCGCACGCCGCCTTCCACGACCTCGGCCCGCGCATCCTCGCCGAACAGCAGCGCAACCTCCTCGGGAAGCCCCTCCTGCCGCCGCGCGCCAGAATCATTCCGCGCCACCACCGCCCGCAGCGGCAGCAGGCCCGTCAGGGCCTCCACGATCAACGGCGTCAGCCGGTCCATCCCTGCCGTGTTCGCCTGGATCACCGCCACGTCGTCGTACCGATCGATCACCAGTCCCGGCAGGCGGTCGGCCTCGGCATGCACCAGCCGATGGAACGGCGTGTCGCAAACGCGCTCCCGCAGCGAGATCGCCTCGCGCAGCCGCCCTGACAGCCACGCTGCATCGATCACGGCGGCCGGATCGCGATCCAGCAGGCGCGCCGCGATCAAACTGTGTGGATTGAACATGAACGTGCCGAAGCGGGCACCATCATCGCCTTCGATGCGTACCAGCCCGCCCGGCGGCATCTGCCGATATTCGGGCTTCATTTCGATCTCGTTGGAGAACACCCAGGGCGAGCCAGCCCGCAGCCGCCGCCCTTGCCCTGCCTTCAACCGCAATACCGGACGATCCAACTGTTGCGATCCGCTCGCTGTTCAGCGAGTGGTTGTACCGGCGAGGACCGACAGGTCAAACCGCCGGATCAGCCCAGCTTGAAGTCGTCACCCAGCAGAACGCCCAATCGTGCCGAAATCTGGTCCAGCAGGCGGTTGAACCGGGGCCAGTCAAACCCCTGTGGATCGGCTCGCTGCACCGGATTGATCATACCGTGTCCGACAACCATGCTGCGCTTGATGCCACGTCGGTGGCAGATGTCGTAAACGAGTTGTGCCACGGCGTCATACTGCCAGTCGGTGAAATCCACAGGGAGCTTCTTCGCCCGCAGGACGTCGGGGTCCCACTGATACATCTCGATGCCGATGGAGCGGAAATTGTGGTCCTCAACCTTCGGGATATTGTCGGGATTCCCGGCGTGCGGCGTCGACTTGTCCTCCGCAACGAGCTGATACAGCAGGCCGAAATCGCGGCCAATCCAATAGTGGATCGAATGCTGGTCGCCGTTCTTGCTCGCCAGGTAATCCAGGCTCTTCACCTGGCTGACCTTGCTTTCCGTGCCGTGCAGTACGATTTCGTCGATCGCCTTGCCGTAACGCGGAAACACCCAGGCTGCCGGCTTCTGCTTCAAGTGCAGCAGGCTCGGTACCGCGAGCGCATATGCACCTGTCGTTGCGACCTGCCGACCGAAATTGATGGCCTGTCCTACCGCATCGCCAAATGCCATATTTCCTCCTACCGTCCGGTCCCTGCAAGGTCCAGCTTCGCTATCATTGGAGAATCGTCTGAACTATACCGAAAGAGTCGTGACTGACGTCACAGGTCGTAGCGATGAAATGTACAAATCAAATTGAACACTCCTGGTTCAGCCCGGTGGCAAGCAATCCGTCTGACTCTAGCCATCACGCAACCGCAGCAATGGTCCACACAAGATCGTTGGACACTCCGTCGCCGTCACACTGGCGTCCGGTTCGTAATCAAAGTGAGCATGCCGCAGCGCTTCCCTGATATCGTGCAAAACCCGCATGTCGATCTCGGGACCATCGTCCAGACCAACAGTCATCACCGCTCCGCCGTTGAACCTCAAAACCAGGATGCTGGCCGGATACGGTGCCCTGCCGCGCACCCGCACAAGCTTGCAACGCGCTCGAACTGTCGCGAGATCGCCCCATGCCAGATATCGCGGCTCATCCAGATATCCGAAACGAATAACTACGCCTGCCGGCATCAGGCAGGAATAATACTAAGAATTATTGATAGTAACGGCGGTACACCCGAATAGTGCCAACGAAAAGCCGATCGCCCAAACCGAATGGCTTCTTCCACCAGCCGGAATATGCACCGACGGGTCGGCGTAATTGATCAGATTGAACCGTCGCATCAAGGAGATCAGCAGCCCCGATAACGCGAACATTCCCCCACAGGGCCCGACCATAAGATCGAGGGCAGAAAATCCAAGGCTACTCTTGAAGGTCGACTGCGGGCATTAAACCCCAGTCAGATGGAAAGTGATAAGAATATTCGCGCCTGTCACTCCAGCGCACAGCCATCCAGACAACTGAAGGAGCAGCGATGTGCGCCCGCCCAGTTGCGGACGATTTCGACCAGGCGCTACGGACGCGACGATTGCCATCGGCCGATCATATCAGCCGAGGCCTACCTCCCTCATTCAGCGCGACAGTTCCGGTTTGCCGCTACGCCGCCTGACGCCGCTCCGTCTCCAGCACCACACCCAGTGCCGAGATCAGCCGATCCATCATGGCATCGGTGTGCAGCGGGGTCGGTGTCAGCCGCAGCCGCTCCTCCCCCCTCGGCACTGTCGGATAGTTAATCGGTGTCGCATACATGCCGAACTCATCCAGCAGCCGCCGGCTCACCGCCGTGCACAGTGCCGCATCGCCCACATGCACAGGCACGATGTGGCTCTCAGACGGCAGCACCGGCAGCCCAGCCGCGCGCAGCCGGCGCTTCAGAGTTTCCGCCCGCTCGAACAGCTTCGCCCGCCGCGCCGCGTCCTCGCGCACATGCCTCACGCTCGCCAACGCCGCCGCCGCCACCATCGGCGGGAGCGACGTGGTGAAGATGAAGCCAGGCGCGCAGGACCGGATGTAATCCACCACCGCCGCATCGCCCGTGATGTAGCCGCCATGGCAGCCGAAGGCCTTTGCCAGCGTGCCTTCGATCACATCCACCCGCGCTGCGACGCCATCCCGCTCCGACACGCCGCCGCCCGATGGCCCGTACATGCCCACTGCATGCACCTCGTCGAGATACGTCATCGCCCCATACCGGGCCGCCAGGTCGCAGATCGCCCCGATCGGCGCGATGTCCGCATCCATCGAATACACCGACTCGAACGCGATCAGTTTCGGCGCGGACACCGGCGCCTCGCGCAGCAGCTCCTCGAGATGCCCCAGGTCATTGTGCCGGAAGATCCGGCACGTCGCCTTCGATCCCTTGATTCCGGCAATCATGGACGCGTGGTTCTTCTCGTCCGAGAACACCACCCACCCCGGCATCGAATTCAGGATCGTAGACAGCGCCGCCTGGTTCGACACGAAGCCAGACGTGAACAGCAGCGCCGCGTCCTTGCCGTGCAGGTCCGCAAGCTCGTCCTCCAGCGCATCATGCGCCGGGCTCGTGCCGCTGATGTTTCGCGTCCCGCCGGCACCGGTTCCCATATCGCAGGCCGCGACACAGGCCGCTGTGACCACCACCGGATGGCCGCCCATGCCCAGGTAGTCGTTGGACGACCACACCAGCACCTCACTGCCGTCCGGCCGGCGGTAGAGCGGAAACCGCTCCGCCTGCTTGCGCAGCGGGGTGAAGCGGCGATAGCGGCCCTGCGCCTCGATCGCATCGAGCGCGTCACGGCAATGAGCGTGGAACGGATGCATCCTCAGCCAAGCCTCCAGTATCGCGCGGTGCGCACCTTAGTCATCAGAGACACCGCGTCCCATGGGTACAATCCCTTACAAAGCATGAAGAAACGTTAACCACTGGCGGGACGGATGTACACCCTCACCTCCGGATCCGCTCCCGCCGCCGCCGAGCGCAACCCAAGATGGATCCGGTCCGCCGCCACCCCCTCCGTGACCATCGCCCGCATCACTTCGAGCCCGTGCTTCTGCTGCGCGCCCACATCGGCGTTCGGCGGCAGCATCGCGATGACGTCGTAGTCCAACGAAGGATAGCGCTCCGCCGCCGCGTGCAGTGCGTAGTGCAGCAGTCCCTGATACTCGGGATTCGGGTCGGCAAAGCTGATCGTGACAAGGGGGGTGCGCGGGTCCGCGCGCGGCCGCTCGACCGCCTGCGCCTTGGCCTCCGGCGAGGGGGCGAAAGTGGTCTGATCGATCAGCTTGCAGCCCGCCAGCAACAACACTGCCAGCATCACCGAGGTCGCTTTCATGCGCCCCTGTCTTGCAGCGAACCGCCGCGCGGGCAAGATGCCGCCTTCCCGCACAAGGACGCCAAGCATGCCCGCCCAGACCAACCAGCGCATCGACGGCAAGCGTCTCTGGGACCTGCTGATGGACATGGCGCAGATCGGCGCGACCCCCAAGGGCGGCGTCCGCCGCCTCGCCCTCACCGACGTGGACAAGCGCGGCCGGGACCGTTTCCGCGCCGAATGCGAGGCCGCCGGCCTCAGCGTCCGCGTCGATGCGATTGGCAACATGTTCGCACGCCGCCCTGGCCGCGATCCCAACCGCCTGCCGGTCCTGTTCGGCAGCCATCTCGACAGCCAGCCCAGCGGCGGCAAATTCGATGGTGCGCTGGGCGTGCTCGCGGGGCTGGAAGTGATGCGCAGCCTGAACGACCTCGGCATCGTCACCGAGGCGCCGCTCGAACTGGTCAACTGGACCGATGAGGAAGGGAGCCGATTCGGCCACTCGCTGATGGGCTCCGGCGTCTGGGCCGGGGTGTTTCCGCTGGCGGAGGCCTATGCTTACGCCGACGTGGAAGGCGTCACCGTCCGGACCGCACTCGATGGCATCGGCTATCGTGGCGACCAGCCTGCCACACCCTTTCCGGCCGATGCGTATTTCGAGCTGCATATCGAGCAGGGTCCAATCCTGGAACGAGAGGTCACCGACATTGGGATCGTGACCGGTGCCCAGGCGATGGTCTGGTATGATGCCGTCGCGATTGGCCAGGATTCGCACGCCGGCACCACACCGCCAAGCACGCGCAAGGATGCCTTGGTCTGCGCGGCCCGCATCATCGACCTGGTGGACCGCATGATGCGCGCCCGCGGCGAAGACGGCCGGGGCACTGTCGGCCAACTCCACGTCTCGCCCAACAGCCGCAACGTCATCCCCGGCGAAGTTCGCTTCTCCGTCGAATTCCGCCACCCATTGGATGCGGAAGTCGATCGGCTCGACGCACAGTTCCCCCGCGAGGCCGGCTTCATCGCCCGCGACTGCGGCGTGAAGCTGGAGCTGACCCAGTTGTTCAAGATCCCCGCCCAGCCCTTCGACCCCTCTTGCGTTGACCTCGTCCGCCAGGGCGCCGCCAAGCTAGGCTACACCGCGCGCGAGATCGTCTCCGGTGCCGGCCACGACGCCGTGTACGTGGCACGCCACGTGCCGACAGCGATGATCTTCACCCCCTGCAAGGACGGCCTGTCGCACAACGAGGCGGAAAGCATCGAACCGAGCGAGGCCGAAGCCGGGGCACAAGTGCTGTTCGAGGCTGTCCTGGCACGGGCGAACCGCGCGCTGTAGGAGCGACTGCCGTAACAAACGTCATGGCGAGAGATTGACGATGGCGCGGCAGCACCCATTGCGCTCACGTCTAAAGCTGACCGGAGGAACTCATGAGCACGACTATGGCTGACGCGCCTGAGCACATCTCCGATGCACCGGGCTATGCTACCCACGAGGTGCTTAATCAGGCCGGCGCGCTCACCGACTACAATGCGTACGCGGACGACGTCGCCCTGGTTGAGGCAACCAAGGTCTTCGGGGCTGATTGGTCGGATGCGCATCTCCGACGGACTGGCGCTGTCGTCGGCAGCGAGAAAGTCCAAAGCCTGGCGCGCCAGGCCAACCGATACCTGCCGGAACTCAAGACGCACGACCGCTTCGGCCATCGGGTCGACCTTGTTGAGTTCCACCCAGCCTATCACGAACTCATGCGCCTCATTTTCGGATCTGAGACACACTCCTTCGCCTGGACACATCAGGGGCAACCTGGGGCACACGTATCGCGAGCGGTGATGAGCTATCTGTGGAATCAGGGAGAGAACGGCATTTGCTGCCCGATGGGCATGACCTTCGCCTCGATCCCCGCGCTGCGACACGATCCTGCCCTCCTCGAGGAGTGGTCGCCTCACATCCTCAAGGCCGCCTATGACGACCGTCCGATTTACGCCAAGGAAAAGGCTGGCGTGACCGTGGGTATGGCGATGACCGAGAAGCAGGGCGGCTCCGATCTGCGCGCTACGATTACCACGGCCCGGCCTGCCACCGCCCGTCGCGGGACGGGCGCCCCGTATCTGCTCACTGGCCACAAGTGGTTCTTCTCAGTGCCGATGAGCGACATCTTCCTTACGCTTGCACAGACCGAGAAGGGGCTTTCCTGTTTCGTCGCCACGGGCTGGTTGCCTGACGGATCGCGCAACCGCCTGAAGATCCAACGGCTCAAGGATAAGTGCGGCAACAAGTCGAATGCTTCATCGGAGATCGAGTTCCACGACCTGTACGCGACCATGCTGGGCGACGAAGGGCGCGGCATTCGTACCATCATCGAGATGGCCCATGTCACACGGCTCGACTTCGCGGTGGGCTCATCCGGCCTCATGCGTCAGGCCCTGAGCCAGGCGATTCATCACACCAGCAATCGGCGGGCGTTTCAGCGTTCTCTCGTCGACCTGCCCCTCATGCGCAACGTCGTGGCCGATCTCGCCGTCGAGTCCGAGGCGCTCCTGTGGCTTTCGATGCGCCTGGCTGCGGCGCTGGACCGCGAGCACGCTGAGCGAGAGGAGGGACTTCTGTCCAGGATCTGCACGCCGATGGCAAAGTACTGGACATGCAAGCAGGCGCCGCAGTTTGTGGTGGAAGCGCTCGAATGCCACGGCGGCAACGGATTCATCGCCGACCACCTCATGGAACGACTCTATCGGGAGGCGCCGCTCAATGGCATCTGGGAGGGGACCGGCAATGTCATCTGTCTCGACGTGCTACGCTCCATGCGTCGGGAACCGGAGACAGTGGACGCCTTCCTTGCCGAGGTGCGCCTTGCCCGTGGCGCCGACGCCCGGCTCGACGCATTCACCGACGCCCTGGTGCGCCGTCTGGCCAACATCAGCGAACTCGAGCCGATGGCACGCCGGGTGATCGAGATGATGGCGTTCGCCCTGCAAGGCAGCCTGCTCGTCCGTTACTCGACGCCTGCGATATCCGACGCCTTCTGCGCGACGCGGCTGGACGGCGACTGGGGCCGGGCCTTTGGCACATTGCCGAACGGGCTGGATACACAGGCAATCGTCGATCGCGCGCGCATTCGGACAACGTGATTGAGGATGTCGCGCATGGTGGTCGGATGCCCCGGCGTGCTCGTTCACCCCACCAGTCTCATCCGTCGCAAAACGAGACGCCGCTGAGACTCCCTGCCCCCTGACACCGCCCGATCCCCGTCCTATGTTGCCCTCAGAAGCCAGCAACGGAGGACAACGCCATGCTGAACCCGACCTCCCCCCTCCCTCTGAAAGACCCGACGCTCTTCCGGCAGGCCAACTGCATCGACGGCAAATGGGTACAGGCCGACAGCGGCAAGACGACGATCGTGAAGAACCCCGCGACCGGCGAGGCGATCGGCGAAGTCCCGGCGCTGGGCAGCGCGGAGACGCGCCGCGCCATCGAGGCGGCAAATCGCGCCCAACCGCCCTGGCGCGCCATGCTCGCGAAAGAGCGCGCGGTGATCCTGCGCAAACTCAACGACCTCATGATGGAAAACGCCGATGACCTTGCCGTGATCATGACGGCCGAGCAGGGCAAGCCGCTCGCCGAGAGCAAGGGCGAGATCGCCTATGCCGCCAGCTTCATCGAGTGGTTCGCCGAGGAAGGCAAGCGTATCTACGGCGACACCATTCCGCAGAACGCCAAGGGCCGCCGCATCATCGTGCTGAAAGAGCCCATCGGCGTGTTCGCCGCCATTACTCCGTGGAATTTTCCGGCCGCGATGATCACTCGAAAGGCCGGCCCGGGCTGGGCGGCCGGCTGCACCGGGGTCATCCGCCCCGCGAGCCAGACCCCGTTCTCTGCGCTGGCGCTGGCGGTGCTGGCCGAGCGCGCCGGCATGCCGCCTGGCGTATGCAACGTCATCACCGGTCCGTCCGGAGAGACAGGCGCCGAGCTCACCTCGAACCCGTTGATTCGGAAGCTGACCTTCACCGGCAGCACCGAAGTCGGCGCCAAGCTACTCGCGCAATGCGCGCCGACGATCAAGAAGACCAGCATGGAGCTTGGCGGCAACGCGCCGTTCATCGTGTTCGACGATGCCGACTTGGACGCGGCCGTCGCGGGCGCCATGGCGAGCAAGTACCGCAACACCGGCCAGACCTGCGTCTGCGCCAATCGGCTGCTGGTTCAGGACGGTGTCTACGACGCATTCGCTGCCAAGCTGAAGGCTGCGGTCGAGGCCATGAAGGTGGGCAACGGCATGGAACCCGGCGTTTCCCAGGGCCCGCTGATCAATGCCGACGCGGTGAAGAAAGTGGAAGAGCACATCGCAGATGCGCTGAAGCGCGGTGCCACTGTGGTAACGGGCGGCAAGCGTCACACGCTGGGCGGCAACTTCTTCCAGCCGACCATTCTGGCCAACGTACCCAATGATGCGATGATCTTCCGCGAGGAGACTTTCGGCCCCGTCGCGCCACTGTTCCGCTTCAAGAGCGAGGAAGAGGCGATCAAGCTCGCGAACGACACTGAGTTCGGCCTGGCATCATACTTCTATGCGCGCGATATCGGCCGCATCTTCCGCGTCGCCGAGGCGCTGGAATACGGTATCATCGGTATCAACGAAGGCATCATCTCCACCGAGGTCGCACCATTCGGCGGCATGAAGTCGTCCGGCCTCGGCCGCGAAGGCTCCAAATACGGCATCGAGGACTATCTCGAGATCAAGTACCTCGCGGTTGGTGGCATCGGTACATAGCGCGGATCATCGCGGTCCCGGCGCAGGTCGGGGCCGCGAATATCTTCCATATACAAATGCGCGACACGCTTGGGGAAACACCATGGCCGCCACGCCCACCTACGAAGTCCTTGCCCTCCGCTACGGCATATTCGACGGCCGACTGCAATTCCAGAACTACATCATCCCAGACGATCACGCCGCGCCCGATCCGCTCGACTTTTACGTCTTCGCCATCCGCGGCAACGGCCGCATCATCGTGATGGATACGGGCTTCAACCCGGTCTCCGCCAAGCGCCGAGGCCGCGAACTTTTGCGTTCTCCCGCCGACGCCTTGATGCAAGCCGGCATCGACCCCTCTGAGGTCCCCGACGTCGTGCTCACCCATATGCATTGGGACCATGCTGGCGGCATGGAGTATTTTCCCAAGGCCACCTTCCATCTTCAGGCCACTGAGATGGCCTATTGCACGGGCCCGTGCATGTGCCAGCCCTTCCTCCGCCGTCCGTTCGACGTGGACGACGTGAAGAGCGCCGTTGACGCGCTTTACGCCGACCGCCTGCGCTTCCACGATGGCACTGCCGAAATCGCTCCTGGCATTACGCTGCATCTGATCGGCGGCCATTCCGGCGGCATCCAGTCGATCCGAGTCCCCACCGAGCGTGGCTGGGTCGTGCTTGCCGGCGACGCCTCGCATCTCTGGGGCAACATCCGCAAGCGCATGCCATTCCCCGTCGTGGTGGACGTTGCCCGCATGCTGAAGGGCTTCGAGATCCTGGAAAGCCTGGCCGATGGCCCCGATCACATCATCCCCGGTCACGACCCGCTCATCCTGAAGCGATTTCCGCCGGTCGCCGGCTATCCCGACACCGTCCGCGTCGACCTGCCGCCCATCGCCTAGCATTCACTTCCCAATCCGCGACCCAGCCGCCACGTTGGCGGGATGCAGTCGCTTTACCGCTTCCTCCGCCGCTCCCTGGTGGGCCTCGGGTTCGCCATCCTGTTCACCGCGGCGCTGATCACCGGCCTGCTCTGGCTCAGCCTGCCGCCGCGTCAGCAGCAGGCACGCATTCCTGGCCTGACCGGTCCGATCGATATCGGCTTCGATGCAGACGGAGTTCCCCGGATCCACGCCGCGAATGAACTGGACGCCGCGACCGCGCTCGGCTTCGTTCACGCTCGCGACCGTATCTTCCAAATGGACATGATGCGTCGCGCTGCCTCCGGCCGCCTCTCGGAAATCGCAGGCCCTGCAACGCTCTCCTACGACCGGACGATGCGAACCCTGGGCCTAAGGCGGAGTGCCATCGCCAGCTACGGCGCACTGCCGGCAGACACCCGCGCTGTTCTGGAAGCCTATGCGCGCGGCGTGAACGCCTGGATTGCCGCCCGCGGCCGCTTCAGCGCTCCGGAATTCATCATCCTCGGCCCGCCCGATCAGTGGCAGCCTTCGGACAGCCTGCTTTGGGGCGAGACGATGGGCCTGTGGCTCTCTCCCAACTGGCGTACGGAGTTATCGCGCCAGTCGCTCGCCGGACATATCCCGCAACAGCGGATCGACGAACTTTGGCCGACGCAGGACGGCGGCCGCCCTGCGGCCAGTCTGATTCCGCCTCTGCCGCGCGAGTACGCCGACGTCCTGCCGAGTTTCCCTGAACCGTTCACCCTTCCCGACAGCGCCTCCAACGAATGGGCGGTGGACGGACGCCACACGGCAACTGGCGCGCCACTGCTTGCCGGTGACCCGCACCTCGCCTTTGGCTTTCCCAGCATCTGGTATCTGGCGCGCATCGAGATGCCGCAGGGCGTGCTTGCCGGTGCGACGGCTCCCGGCGTGCCGTTCATGGTGCTCGGCCACAATGGTCACGTCGCCTGGACATTCACCACCACCGGGGCCGACGTGCAGGACATTTTCGTGGAGACAGCCGTCGGCCGGGACCAATACCAGACGCCGGACGGCCCTCGCGCTTTCACTGTGCGCGACGAGCGGATCAAAGTCAGAGGCCAGGCCGATGAAGTCCTGAAGGTTCGCGAGACCCGCCACGGCCCTGTGGTCAGCGACCTGACCAACCCAGGCGGTCCGATTCTCGCCGTGCAGATGGCCAACCTCGCGCCTGACAACACTGCCGCCGCTGGCCTGCTGGCGCTCAATCACGCCCAGACCATCGAGGATGCCGGCAAGGCCGCCGCGCTCATCACCTCGCCGGTGCAGAACCTGCTGGTCGCCGACAAGCAGCAGATCGCGCTTTACGTGACTGGGCGCGTGCCCATTCGTCGCGCAGGTGACGGAGCCGCCCCGGCGCCGGGCGATGGCTCGCACGACTGGACCGGCTGGGCCTCTGGCGAACAGTTGCCACATTACCTCGCGCCGCGGAGCGGCCGCCTCGTCAATGCCAACGAGCGCATCGCGCCGCCGGACTTCCCCGTGTTCCTTGGCCACGACTGGTTCGGCGACTGGCGTGCCACCCGGATTCGCAGCATGCTCGAACGGTCCGACAAACTGACCGCAGCTGATTTCGCCCGCATGCAGACCGACGTCCACTCCGACTTCGCGCACCAGATTTTGCCCGCGCTGGTTGGCGTGCCGCTCACCGATGACCTCGCCCGCCGAAGCCAGGCGCTGCTGCGCGACTGGGACGGCAGAATGACGGCCGACGCACCCCAGCCGCTGATCTTCAATGCCTGGACGCAGTATTTCTACGGCGCCGTGCTCGCGAAAGCCGGCATCAGCGTCAGCGACGCCGGTCCGCTGCTCGAGTTTGTTGCCTACGTGCTGTCGCCCGCCGGAGCTCACTGGTGCGACGGCGATTGCAACCCGCTGCTCCAATCGTCGCTGACCGATGCTTTGCGCGACCTCTCGACGCGATTCGGCAGCGATCCGGCCACCTGGCGCTGGGGCGTTGCACATCCGGCCGTCTTCACCCATCCACTGCTGCGGGCGATCCCCATCCTCAACCGGTACGCTACGCTCAGCATCGCCAGCCCCGGCGACGACAGCACCGTTGATCGTGGCGGCCCGGCATACAAGCAGTTCCATTCCGTGCACGGGGCGGCGTATCGAGGTGTCTATGACCTCGCCGATCTCGATCGATCGCTGTTCATGATGGCACCCGGACAGTCCGGTAACCTGCTCTCCAGCCACGCGCGCGACTTCCTGACGCGCTGGCGCGACGGCGACACGATCACGCTGGGGCCCATCGCCGCTACCACCACCGCAACCATACGGCTTATGCCATGATCTATCGCATGCCTTACCCGGACAACTCGTGGCTCACAGAAGGCGTCCGCACTCGCCGGATCGTGGCCTGGTTTATCGATCTGCTCCTGATCGGCCTCATCGTCGCCGGCCTCTGGTTCGTTCTGCTGCTGTTCGGGTTGCTGACCCTGGGCCTCGGCTTCCCCCTGATGGGCATGCTGCCGTTCATTCCGTTCTGCTACCATTTTCTGTTCGTCGCCGGTTCCGGCGCGACGCCAGGCCAGCAGGCGATGGGGCTGGCCGTCGGCCGCAATGACGATCTCGGCCCACCGGCAGCGGTGCAGGCGCTGGTCTTCACGCTGGTGTTCTATGTCACGCTCGCGCTGACTGGACTGCTGCTGCTGATCTCGTTGTTCACCATCCGCAAGCGCACCCTGCACGATATCGCCAGCGGGCTTGTCGTCGTGCGTACAAGGGCGTTGACCAGCAGCTTCGGCTCCTGGAACATGCAAGGCGGATGAGCTACCGACCACCCCGCCGGCCGCAATTCTTCTACACAACGGCCCCCCTGCCCTGCCCCTATCTGGCCGGCCGGACAGAACGCAAGGTCGTCACCGAGATCACCGGACCGGACGCGGATTCGCTGCACGACCGCCTGTCACGCGCCGGCTTCCGCCGCAGTCACAACATCGCCTATGCGCCGGTCTGCCCATCCTGTCAGGCTTGCATCCCGATCCGCATTCCGGTCGCCGCATTCCAGCAGGACCGCACGCAGCGAAAGATCTGGCGCGCCAACCTGATGCTGGAGGGCTTCGAAGTTCCCGCCCGGGCCACCGCCGAACAGTTCCAGTTGTTCCAGCGCTACCAGCAGGCACGGCACGGCGACGGCGACATGGCCACCATGAGTTTCTACGACTACCGGGCCATGGTGGAGGACACGCCGATCGAGACCTTCATCATCGAATTCCGCGACCCGGACGACCGGATGGTGAGCGCCTGCCTGGTGGACAAGCTCGGCGACGGGCTGTCGGCGGTCTATTCGTTCTTCGCGCCGGCATTGGAGCGCCGCTCCCTTGGGACGCACGCCATCCTATGGCTGATCGAGCGCGCCCGGTCGCTGGGGCTGCCATACGTGTATCTCGGCTACTGGGTCCCCGAGAGCCGTAAGATGGCCTACAAGGCGCGTTTCCGCCCTGCCGAGGTGCTGGCCGGCGGTTCCTGGCGGATGCTTACGGATGCGGACGTCGGCGACGGCGAACCTGTGCCGCATGAGACCTTGGTGCCAGAGAGCGCGAACTGATCAATTCAATACATTCAGCGCAATACCAAAGGTTTCCTCAAACCCCTCCATCCCTGACTGGGTGATCGCCACTGCCCGCGTGTCCCGCTGCCGCTTGATCCATCCCAGCTCAAAGCAGCGGCACGCCAGCGCCGCCCCCACGCGCCCTGCCAGGTGAGGGCGCCGCTCGCTCCAATCCAGGCACGGCCGGCAGAAGACACGCCGCCCCGAGGCTGGATTCGCGCCAAACTCCCCGAGGAACCGCAGACCCGCCTCGGTCACCTCGCCGCCGTCTGCACCCAGTGCCACATGCCCGCGTGCCGCCAACGCGTCCGCCAAAGCCACGCCGAGCCGCCCGGCCAGATGATCGTAGCAGGTGCGTGCCGTCCGTAGCGCGTCACCGCCGCGCCATGTGGTCGCGCGTGGTACCTCCGGGCCTGACACGGCCATCACGCCCTCCAGCATCTGCCCAACCAGCGGCGATGCCAGCCGATAATAGCGATGCCGCCCCTGCTTCTCGCCCGTCAGCAGTCCGCCCTCCGACAGCTTGGCCAGGTGACCGCTCGCTGTCTGGGGTGTCACGTGCGCGGCAAAGGCCAATTCCTTTGCGGTCAGCGCACGGCCGTCCATCAATGCCGCCAGGATGTTGGCCCGCGCCGGATCGCCCAGTAACGCGGCCGTTACGGCGATGCGATTTGAGTCGCTCATGGCTGCCTCCCCCGTTTCACCGCAAATATAGGGCGTTGCCACTCAAAACGCCGGAGCCCTCAGTTCGGCGCTCGCCGAACTGTCACCAGAGCAGGAGCCCATCGCGCCACGTTGCACCGCTTAGTCCGCCTCCGCATCTGGGATATCGTCGGGAAGGTTCCTGGCATCATCTGCCGGAGACCTCGTGCCAGAGGGCACCGCGTGGCGGACGAGGTCCGAGAGTTCCGCATAGGATGGCTGTGTTGTGGCTGCCAAGAGAGCAGCGGCAATAGCGCCGTTGTGCATGTCGCCCACGCGTTGGGATCCCTGGGAACCAGGGAATGGTGCGACCGGCCGATGGGTTTGCCGATCTGCCACCACATCCACGCTGCCGCGATCGTGGGGCCTCCCTCTCGCCGGACGCACCGCATTGCGGTTGTATTGGCTGCCAGGGTGACTTTCGTCATCACCACTATGGGGAGGTGGCAGTGACATGCCATCACTCGACAGCTCCTCGGCGCCAACATCCAGATCTTGCTGAAACTCACCGACCTCCACGAACGGATAACCCGGCGACGAGCCGCCCGCTGGCACAAGGACTGCCGGAAAACGCAGCATCCCCACGCCAAGGTTCCTAACGAGATCCGTCATATCGAACTGTTCTCCCGCATCGTCCGGGATGAATGCCGCAGCCAGACTGACTGTGCTGTGTCTGGAATGACGCTTGGACCGGTCAGACAATGCCGCACCTAGTTAGTAACTCCGTCTATTATACTAACGGATTGGTTCAACAGGATCAACCACGATATGCGCGGCCGCCGGTCCAAGTGCTCACGCGGGCATCGCCTCGGCCAGCCGTCCGCCGATGCGAACCGGCGCAATGCGCCGAGCCAGCCCGGTCGCATCATCGGTCTCGATGAACACGCCGCACACCGTCGCCTCACCTTCCGCCGGCGCCAGCCGCTCGCCCGACATCTTCCGCCAGAAGCGCAGCGTCGCTGGCTCCTTCATCATGCCGATCACGCTATCGTAGTCGCCACACATGCCGGCATCGGACTGGAATGCCGTTCCTCGTGGCAAGACCTGAGCATCGGCCGACGGGCAATGAGTATGCGTGCCGATGACCGCGGAGACCTGGCCGTCCAGGAAGTGGGCGAAGGCCATTTTTTCGCTCGACGCCTCGGCGTGGAAGTCCATGAATATCGCAGACACCGTTCCGCCGAGCCGGTACTTCGCCAACACCTCGGCGGTTCCCCGAAACGGACAGTCCAGGGCGTCCATGAAGAGCCGCCCCATCGCCTGCAGCACCAAGACACGGCGCCCGCGACCGACATCCACAATTACAGAACCGCTTCCCGGCGTGCCCGGCGGAAAGTTCAGCGGCCGGATCACGCGCGGCGTCTCGGCGATATACGGGATGATCTCCTTGCGATCCCACGCGTGGTTACCAAGGGTGATCACGTCCGTTCCTGCTGCGAAGAGTGCCGCGGCCATATCGGGCGCAAGCCCAAAGCCGTGCGAAGCGTTCTCCGCATTCACCACCGCAAGATCGATCTGCAACGTCTCACGCAGGCGAGGAAGGCATGCCGCGACAGCCTCGCGGCCTGTCCGGCCGACGATATCTCCAATGAACAGGATGCGCATTCAGGAATCCTTGCAGACGATCACGCCGCACTCAGTGGCTACGGCATCGAGACGCTCATCGTAGGGTCCGGACGGCACTTCAGCCAGTTCCGAGGCGGCGTAGGCCACACCGAGCCTGAACCGGCCCGGCAGCCCTGCCAGCGTTCGATCGTAATATCCGGCGCCATAGCCCAGGCGGAAGCCTCGCCGGTCGAAGGCCAGAAGGGGGACCAGAAAGAAATCCGGCACGGCAATCGGACCGGTCGGCCGGCTTGTTCCGAACCGTTCCGGGATCATCGGGTCACCAGGATGCCAAACACGAAAAATCAGTGGGTCACCGCGCTTCGGTGTTTCCGGGAGTACGATTCCGTGCCCGCGCTCGTGCAGGATTTGCAGCACCGGCCGGATGTCGATCTCTTGTCCCATCGGCCAGAACCCAGCAACCACGGCCCCGGCGGGCGGTGGCTGCTCGCGCAGTATGTGCTCGCCGAGCCGCCCCCCCACGCTTGGATCCCATGCCTCGCGCTCGGCCAGCAAACGTGCCCGGAGGGCTCGCTTCGCCTCGATCAGTTCGTCAGAATTGTGCGGAGCCGCCATGGCCGGTGGCGTGTCATCCTCCCAGAGCCTGCATGTGCAGGTGGGCACCAGATACCGAGACCAAGATCCCGACAGAGCCAGTTCCCGTGGGAGTTGCTTACTGGCCCAGGGGATGTATTGCCTGTCGCACCGGGCAGCCCCGCAGGCACTATCTAGGGACCCTCGAGGTCGAGGGCAATCGCTTCCGCGCGTTCTGCCAACTTGCCGAGCTTCCGTGTCAGCTTTGGCTCCGTCGCCGGAGGCGCCGCCGCGGATCCGCCCTCACGCCGCGCCTTGCTCATCTCATACAGGTCATCCGCCATCAGCAGCGACGCCATCACCAGCATCCTCGCCTCGCCGCTCTGCCCCGCCACGGCCTTGATATTCTCGATCCGCCGCTCCACCTCGCCGGCCATTGCGTGCAGGTGCTCCTCCTCACCGTCCTTGCAACCAACGGTATAGGCGTAGCCGTTAATGCGAAGCGTCACTTGCGCCATGGAAATCAGTCCCCGTGTCTAGTCGCCCTTTGCACTGAGGGCCACGCGCAGACGATCGATCAATCCATCGAGTCGTGCAGCAATTTCTTGAGTATCCTTCGCAGGTTGCGGATCGTCCTGCAACGTCGTCTGCCGCCACGTTGCCGCTTGAGCGATCCGTTCCAGTGCTGCCTCAAGGCGATCGGCCACCGCCTCCGGGTCTTCGCTATCGCTCGCCATTCCCCTGCCCTATCTTGCGTAGCGCTTGTAAGGAGACCGGGAGAGTCATTGAACGTCAAGCAATATCCGGCAGTCGTGATCCACAGCCTGGCGGAGGGACGAAAAGTCCTGGCGTTTCGACAGCCGGTAACGCTCCTATCGCCACGCGGCGCGGCCTTGTTCGCCGGCACCCTGTGGTGGCGCGCCTTGTTGAAACGTTTGCGTGAGGGGCAGCCGGAAATCCCCCTGCACGACATTCTGGACTGCGCAGACGCGTCCGGTCTGGCGCTTGGCGCGTTGCGCATCGGCCAGCGCAGCATCGTCCTCGATCCAACAGCGCCCGGTTGGGCGGCGGTCACTGCCGTCGCAGCGTCACTTGGCGGTGAGGTATTAGCCGTTCCACCACTAGCGCTGGATATGTCCAATCCGGCCGATGTCCGTCGTCTTCAGGATTGGCTGCAGGTGCGGCCTGCCCCGCGTGACAGCAACGACGCCGTAAGCTAGGACCGCGCCAACCCGTCAGCACCCTCAGGCAACCTCTGAGTCAACTGGTAGGAGGATCGATCCCCATGCGCGTGACACACAAGGTAAAGAAGATCCTGGACTGGTATGAGGGCGATCCGCCCGGCGTGAAGGCCAACCTTGCCCGCATTCTCTCCACTGGCAAGCTTGGCGGCACAGGCAAGGTGGTGATCCTGCCGGTCGACCAGGGATTCGAGCACGGGCCGGCCCGCAGCTTCTCGCCGAATCCGCCGGCCTATGATCCCCACTACCACTACCAACTTGCGATCGAGGCCGGACTGAACGCCTACGCTGCCCCGCTCGGCATGATTGCCCAGGGCGCCGATACCTTCGCTGGGCAGATCCCGACCATCCTCAAGGTCAACAGCTCCAACTCGCTGGCCACCAGCAAGGACCAGGCAGTGACCGCAGGCGTGAAGGACGCGCTGCGCCTCGGCTGTGCGGCCATCGGTTTCACGATCTATCCCGGCAGCGAATACGCCTTCGCGCAGATGGAAGAGTTGCGCGAACTGACCGCCGAAGCGAAGGACTCCGGCCTCGCGGTCGTGGTGTGGAGTTATCCGCGCGGTCCCAACCTGGATCGTGCGGGCGAGACCGCGCTCGATATCTGCGCCTACGCAGCGCAGATGGCCGCGCTGATGGGTGCCAACATCATCAAAGTGAAGCCGCCGACGGCGGTGATCAGCCTCGAGGCGGCGAAGAAGTCGTATGAGAAAGTTGATGGCTCCACGCTGGCCAAGCGTGTCGAGCACGTGATGCAGGCTTCGTTCAATGGCAAGCGGGTTGTCGTGTTCTCGGGCGGCGAGGCGAAGGATCTCGATGGAGTGTACGAAGAAGTGCGCGGCGTCCGCGATGGCGGCGGCAACGGCAGCATCATCGGCCGCAACACCTTCCAGCGCCCGAAGGAAGCCGCGCTGGAGATGCTGAACAAGATCATCGACATCTATCTCGGCAAGGCCTGATGCCTGACATGAGCGGCAGCGGAGAGCGCTGCCGCACCTACCTGATCACCCCGCCCAAGTTGGACCCGGTGCCGTTCGCCGATCGGTTGGCAGCGGCACTGGACGCGGGCGACGTGGCGGCGGTGCAGCTTCGTCTGAAGGATGTGGATGATGACGGTTGGCGCCGCGCGATCGATGTGCTGCGCCCGGTGACGCAATCGCGCGAAGTCGCGTTCCTGCTGAACGATCGGGCCGATCTGGTGCGTGCCACCGGCTGCGACGGCGCCCATGTCGGCCAGGAAGACATGCCGGCGAAACAGGCGCGTGCGCTGATGGGACAGGATGCGACACTCGGCGTCACCTGCAAAGGCAGCCGTGACCTGGCGATGCAGGCAGGCGATGACGGCGCTGATTACGTCGCATTCGGCGCGTTCTTCCCGTCCGGCACCAAGGAGGTCACGCGCTTCATCGAACCTGAGATTCTCGCCTGGTGGTCGGAACTGATGGAGCTTCCCTGCTGCGCGATCGGTGGCATCACGCCCGAGAACTGTGGCCCACTGGTCCGAGCCGGCGCCGATTTCCTGGCGGTGGTTGGTTGCATCTGGAACCATCCCGACGGGCCCGCCGCCGGCGTGCGCGCGCTGAACAAGGCGATTGCCGACGCCTCGGACTGACGTTCGAGTTCGCCGCAACGAACCGACAGGGTCGGCACCCCTCCTCATTGACAATCGTTCCGGTTAGCGCAATCCGCGTATCATGCAGACCTACGACTACATCGTCGTCGGCGCGGGATCCGCCGGTGCCGCCGTCGCCAACCGCCTCTCCGCCGATCCACGCAACAAGGTGCTGTTGCTGGAGGCTGGCCGCGCCAGCCATCCCTGGTCGCGAATCCCCATCGGCTACGCACGCCTGATCACCAATCCGGCCGCCAATTGGCTCTATAGTTCAGAGCCCGAGGCCAGCACCAATGGCCGCAAGCTCCCTGTCCCTCGCGGCAAGCTGCTCGGCGGCTCAAGCGCCATCAACGGCATGGCTTTCGTGCGCGGCCAGGCACAGGACTTCGACACCTGGGCGCAGATGGGCAACCAGGGCTGGAGCTATGACGACGTCCTGCCGTTCTTCAAACGGATGGAACGCTACGACGGCGGCGACGACGCCTTCCGGGGCCGCGACGGGCCGATCCACGTCACCAATCCGCCACCACGCCTGCCACTCCTCGCCACGCTGATTGCCGCCGCCGGTCAGGTCGGCATTCCGCACAATCCCGACTACAACGGCGCCACCCAGGACGGCATCGCGATGAGCCAGGCATCGATCGCAGCGGGCCGGCGCATGAGCACGGCAAAGTGCTATCTCGACCC